>CAJMOT010000008.1 GCA_905214995.1 uncultured bacterium
GAAACGCGGGCGGGGGGCGCGATAGTCCCGTTTTTCGACGCCATGCTCTTCCTGTTCGAGTTCGGGAGGCTCCGGCCGCCGGAAAAGCTCGACGCGCTCGCCGCAGCCCTGCGCTGCCTTCCCCCGCGCGCCCTGCGCGCCGTTTTTTAAAACCCAATTTAACCCAACGACAAAAAAGGAGAATCGTATCATGAAAAAAGGAGGCAGATATGCCTAAGGTAGACATGGAACTCGTGAAATTAACCCTCCAGAGGCGCGAGGAGCTCGACGCAAGGGCGATCGCGCAAATTCTGGAGGAGCTGGACTTCGAGGTGCGCGCCGGCAAGGAGGAGTCCGCGGCGCCCCGCGAAAAAATGCGCTTTCTGGCGATAACCCGCGCGGGTTCGACCGACAGGGAGGGAAACTCGGAGGGATGGATCGTCCAGGTTCCGGAGAGGGCGGATTTCGACGTTCCCGCCGCGATCCGCGCCGCCGCCCGCGATTTCAACGACTCCCCCAAGGGGCGGAGGCTTCCGGTAAAATCGCTTGCGGAGGCGTTCGAATTCGCGCCCGCGAGGAATTTCAAAGCCCGCAATGTGCGGGTAAAAACAAAGTGGCCTGTCGAATTTCTGGCAATGAAGGGAGAAATCTATGAAAAATAATAGAATAACTGCGGATGTCCACTTCGCGTGGACGGAAATAGCCAAATACATGCTCCAAAGCGGATTTTTGCCGGCGGGGCGACCGCCAGGGATTTGGAGATTCTCGCAAATTCGCGGTATTGCGAAAAGTGCGGGACGATATGGGAGGCCGCCACATACGACGGATGCCCGATATGCAGGGGATTGGACGCCGCCGGCGAAGAGATATCGGACAGTATAGAAGACGCCATGAACGCCATGGACGAGGCTATCGACGCGCTCGAGAACGCCGCAAAAGCCATAAAGAAAGGCCGGAGCGATGAAAATTGAAAAGGCCATACTCAAAGAGGTTTGCGCGGAGCCCCTGGCCATAGCCCAAAGAAACAAAACCGGCCCGAATTCCTGCGTAAAGCTCGAAAACATCGGGGGAAAGTTTACCGTCTACGGCTCCAACGGCTCCCAGTCGGCGGCTTTTACGGCCGAAGCAAAGGAGGCCGGAGACGACTTCTCGGCGATATTTCCCGCGGACTCGCTCAGGAAAATCCTCGATTCCTTCGACAGGCTCGTGGAGATCAATCTCGAGGGCAATACCCTCGTGTTTCGGGAAAGGGCTTTCGTCCGCCGCGCGCGCGCGGCCGGATACCGCGGCTCCGAATTCTTTTTCCCGTCCGAAAAACCTTCGGAAAGCTTTAAGATTTCCGCGCCCGACCTGTCGGCCCTCTTCAACGGCGCGGACGCCAATTTGTGCGAACGGGAATCAAATACCGCGGGCTCGTACGTGCGCTTTTTCTGCGACGGCGACGCCTTGCGCATAGACGCGACGGACAGGCGCGTGGTGTTGTGCCGCGATTTGCCGCGCCCGAGCTCCGCATGCCCGAAGTTCGACGCTTTTCTGCCGCCCGAGGCCGTGCGATTTCTGCGCTCCGTAGATTCGGACGCTGAAATATCGTTCGCGGCGCGCGCCGTAAAGCCGCTGCCAAAACCGAAAGGATATGTGGAGGGCGTGGACGACCCGCCGCCTCCGCCCCCCGCCGAGCATTTGCTCGTCGTAAGGACGCTGAAGTCCGCGTATTTTTCGACGCTCGGAGACGGGCTCTCCCCCTTGGCGTGCCGCAAAACGCTCATTCCGGCTTCGGACATATTCTCCGTGCGCGTATATGACGCCCTCGAATTGTTCAGAAAATTCGCGCAGTACGACGCCGTGAAAATAGAATGGGGCGGGGATCTCGCCACGGAGGTAAAACTGAGCGCCAAAACCCGCTCCGGAGAGGACGAGTCCTCGATTCTGTTCGACGCGGGGGAGGTTTTCGGCAGCGGGGAGTATTATCTGAATCCGCGCTTTGCCGTTTCGGTTTTGCAGGGGTTTTCGGACAAGGACGACGCCGCGTTCAAAATCGCAAGCGCCCCGAGGAGCGGCAGCGGCGGGGAGTTTCTCGCGCTGCAAATTCACAGCGGAATATCGAGGGCGGTAATCGCCGGAATAGACCCAAAATTTGTGTGAAAATGAGCGAAGAATCAAAAATAGAATCGGAAGTGCAAAAGGCCAAAGCGCGCGCAGATGCGTGGAGAGTGGCGAACACCCTCCGCGCCGGCGAGGTGGCGCGGTACCATACCACCCCCGCCTGCGGCATGCAATCGGTGGCGGCGCACTCATGGGGCGTCGCCGTAATAGCCGCGGCCCTCGACGAGCATATCGAGGGGCGCGAGCTTTTCGCGTGCCTTATGCACGACGCGCCGGAAGCCTTTACAGGCGACATTCCCGCCCCCTTCAAAAAAATCGTCGAGGAAACTTTCGAGGGCTTTATCGAGGGGCGAGAGACGGCGATTGCGGAGGCGTATTTTGTGCGCCCGCCGCTCCTGAAGGGTTTTCTCCCGACGCCGCCGATGAGGCTCGCGGACAAGCTCGAGGCTCTGCGGCACACCCACTGCGCGCCCCGCACGGACGTCTCTGTCCGCCTGAACCGCGCGCTTTCGTCCGCCGCGCGCGACATCCTCGCCGCGGAGGAGGCGGCTTTTTCGCAATATCAAATGAATCTGGCGGCCGAACTTATAAAAATGTGGAGCGCGGTATGAATTTTTTTTCGGAAACAGGGGAAGATCCCATAGAGTTCTTCTCCGACAAAAGCGAAGCAACGCGCCTGAAAGCGATAAGCGCGCGCGGATGCGTGGCGCTGACGGTGCCCGCGGGAACCGCGTGGCTCGTCGCAAAAGGATTCCAGCCGCTGATTCGAAGCAGGTGGCCAACCGTGTTTACCGGAGAGTTCTATCTGTCGGCTTCCGGAAAATATTCCTTCGCCCAATGGCGCGGCGACTATTGCCGCGTGCTGTATACCCTCCCGAGGGCGGCCGAAGAATTCCCGACGCCAAACGGATTCAAGGCGATTACCGGCCGCATAATAGGCTCCGCAAGGCTCGTCAGATGCGTTGCGGACGTCTCCGTTCCCGAAACCCCGTTCGCGTTCGAAATAGACTCTCCCCGCATTTTCGATTCGTTCATACCGCAGCGCGGCCGACCGGGATTTTTCTACCCGAAAGACGCAATGCGGCAGCTCGTCAATATGCGCGATACGGAAACTAAATAAGTGAAAGGATTCGTAAAAGTCGAACGGGATTTGTTTGAGAGCCCCCTCTGGGAGCTCGACCTGTCCGTGCGCGGCGCGTATATCGACATTATGCAGCGCGCCGCCTGGCGCCCTTCCGCGGCTATTGTAAACGGCAAGAGCATACCTCTCGACGTTGGCGAATGCGTTGTCTCCCAACGCCTCCTGTCCGATTCATGGAAATGTAATCGCGCCGCGGTCTTATCCATATTGCGAACGCTCGTCAAATTCTCTCTTATTTCTCTTCATAAAATCGACGACGAGAATCGCAACAGCTATACAAAAATTGTTCTCAGCTCTCGAATATCGGCCTTCGCAGCGGCGCCGCAAGTTATTGATAATGGCGACACGCGGACAGGGTGGCTCGAAATAACCAAAACATCCACCGGAGAACAAGCGTTAACTATGGATAAACAAGGTAGTTGTGAAACTCGACAAGGGTGGTCGGCGCAGGGCGATTATCAACAACTTACAACGCGAAAATTGCCCGAAAAAGCGCCTCCTCCGCCAGAAACGGCAAATTACAGTAATATAGGAAAAGAAGAAGGAGAAGAAAAAGAAGAATCCCCCTCTACGCCCCCCTGCGAGGGGGGCTGCGGCTCGCATTGCGAGCCGCAGAGAGAGAGAAAGCGGCGGGCTCGGTTCAGCCCGCCTTCGCTGTTAGACTGGCTCGCTTACGCTCGCAAAATAGGCTGGAACGAATGGGACGCGACCGAAAGTTTTCACTATTGGAACGGCTTGGGCTGGGAGTTTAAGACGCGCCAGAAAATACGCGACTGGAAATCCATATGCTCAAAGAGCATGATGTATTTCCAGAAAAAACGGGAAAAGGCGAGGGCTGACGCCCTCGCGGCGGGATTGTCTGCCGACAATCCGCCTGACGGCTGGAGAAAAGTCTACTTGGATATTACGGGGCTTACCTATGCAAACGGATTGAGCTGGGCAAACGTAGTCGAGAACGAGCCTGCGATCGCCCGAAAGATAGTCGGGAAGCTGGACGGAGGGCGCGGGTGAAATTTTCGGGCAAGAAATCTATTTTTTGCCGCAAAAAATCGCGGGGGCCGAGAGAGGGCGGTTTTATTTTATGCGCGGCGAAAAATTTTTTGTCCCATTTTTTATAATTAACGAATTTTTAATTTGTTGCGTATATATTTTTATGAAGAAAAGTCAATCTAAAACAGAAAAGAAAAGTACTTCATTAAAAATTTTGCGTTCGCCTCAAAAGATTGTCGAGCCCATTAAAACCGATATTTCTCTTCCTAAATTTGCAAAAAGTATCGCGGAATTGGCAAATATAATAGGTTGCAGCCGCAAATCGTTAACAAGGTGGAGACTCTCCGAAGACTTTCCTTCCCCTCGCTCCGACGGGCGTTTTGATGTTGCGGAGGTAAAAGATTGGATTGCGCATAGAGGAAAATGTTCAGGTTCCGGCCGTGTTGTGCCAATAGATATCTCATGCGACGGGCTAGACGGGCTCTCATATATGGAATTGAAAGAGCGCGAAATGATGCTCAGAATAAAAACGCAGGAATTGGAACTCGCCCAAAAAAGGCGCGAACTCGTATCGCTGGAAGACGCGAAATCCATATGCGTTGAAATCCTAAAACCGATTTCGCGGCGTCTGAAAAACATGGCGGCTTTGTTGGGGATACGTGTAAATCCTTCCGATCCCACGGGCGCGAAAGTCATTTTAAAGGAATGGGCGGAAGAAACCTTCAAGGAAGTTGAAAGAGTATGCAACGAGCTCAAAGAGCGGAATTAGCGTCGGCGTTTGCGGGGCTTTTCAAGTCTCGGCCCCAGCTTACGCCCGTAGAATGGTGCGAATCGCAGCTCACATTGACTGGGGCGACGGATTATCCCGGGCCGTACTCTACCGTTATGACTCCGTACGTGCGGGAAATTCTCATGACGCTTACGGATTATAACATAGAGAGCGTCGTTTGTTGTTTTGGCGCCCAAACCGCCAAGACAAACACATATATGGCGGCTTCGGCGTGGCTTATGGCGAATGATCCGGCCCCCATGATGTGGGTGATGCCGAACGCGACGCTTGCAAAGGATACCTCCGTCAACCGGCTTCAACCTCTGATATTTTCTTCGGAGGAAATCGCGGAGGCGCGCACGGGCAAGAGGGAGGACATAAAGAAAGATTCCATTACGCTGTCGACAATGACGCTTACGCTCGTAGGTTCGAATTCTCCGGCCAATTTGGCGAGCCGCCCCGTTCGCTACATGTTTTTGGACGAGGTTGACAAATTCCCGCTCGGTTCGCGGAAGGAGGGCGCCGCCGTGGATCTTGCGAAAGAGCGCACCCGATCGTTTTCGGAGCCGAAAATATTCGAGAGCTCGACGCCAACCACGGTAGACGGCACGATATGGCAGGAATACCTCAACGGCGACCAGCGGCGTTATTTTGTGCCGTGCCCGCATTGCGGAAAGGACATGCTTTTTGTATTCAATCCCGAGCGTTCCGCGTTTGAAAATCCCACGGGGTGCGAGGCGAAGCTCGTCTGGGATTCGTCCGCCCGCCGCAGGGATGGCGATTGGGATTACGACAAAGTTGCGTCCACGGCCCACTTTGTATGCCCCCATTGCAAGGGAAAGGTCTACAACGAGGACAAGGCTAAGATGCTTCGCCTCGGGCGTTGGAAGCCGACCAACGCGCCGTACGCGGACGGCAGGGTTCGCAGCTATCATATATCGACGTTTTATGCGCCCTGGCCAAAGGCGCGATGGGGGGCGCTCGCGGTGGAATTTTTAAAGGCTAAGAGGGGGTTGCTTGGCGTCCGCAACTTTATAAATTCCATTTGCGCGGAGCCCGATGTGGGGCAGTACGACGGCGGGGGCGCGCGGCGAGAGCTCGTGTTGCTGAATCCTTCCGAGCTCAACGCTCCGGCGCAGAAATGGAGAATTATGACCGTGGACGTGCAGGCGGATTGTTTTTACTATGTCGCCCGCGACTGGTTTGCGGGCGGCAATTCCATACTTGCGGAATGGGCGAGGGTCGACACTTTCGACGACGTTGAAGAGGCGGCCAGGCGCCTTGCCGTCGAGGCGGTGGGGCTGGATTCGGGGTATCGCGCCGCGGACGTGTACGCGGAATGCGCTGCGCGCGGATGGTTTGCGCTGCGCGGCGACGAACGGCAGAGCTGGCCCCATGCGAGCCGCAAAACCGGCCGCAAAATAGAGCGCCCCTACGTTACGCGAGAGTTCGATCCCATGCTTGGAACCGCGGAGCAGGGCAAGCGACGGGTGTTTGAGTTGAGGTGGTCGAATCCGACCGTCAAGGACATACTCGCCAGACTCCGCGACTCCCAGACGTCGCCCGTGCGCTGGGCGATCCCGAGTTTCTGGGCCACCGAAGAATATTTCCGGCACCTCAACGGGGAATGGAAGAAAAACGTCGCCAATCCGCAAACGGGGAGAGTCAGGAGCATGTGGGTATTGCGTTCGCGGCGATGGCCCAACCACCTGTTCGACTGCGAGTGCATGCAGATCGCCTGCGCGCTTTACAACGGCATTCTCAAGACGATGGACGACAATATCCCCGCGGGGAAAGATTCCGCTTGAAAAAAAGCGCGCAAATCTCTTAAATACAGAACAGGCGGATAATAATACGGAGAATCATAATATGATAAAGAAATATTGCATATGGAACAATAAGGGCGGCGTGGGGAAGACGTTTCTGACGTATTTAATGGCTACGGAATATGCAAATTCGCATCCGGAAGAGGACGTAGCCGTGATTGACATGTGCCCCCAGGCGAACATATCGGAAATTCTGCTCGGGGGCAACGGCAAGGGGCAATCGAATCTCGAAAAACAGTATGAAGACGGCGTTACGATAGCCAACTACATTCAAAACAGATACAAAAACGGGCGCGATTCCATACTCGGTTCGGAGTCTTCCTATTTCGTGGACGTCTCCAAGATAAACAGGAAGCTTCCCAGAAATCTGAAACTGGTTCCGGGCGACACTGATTTGGACATATGCTCGATTTTAATATCCGAATGGGGCAATTCGTCGCTGCGGGGCTCGTGGAAGAAGAGCCGCATGATACTCGCGGAGCTCGTGGACTCTTTTGCCAGAAACACAAATCAGGACAGGGACAAAATAGTTTTCATAGACTGCAACCCGAGCTTTTCCCCGTATACGGAATTGGCCATATTGGCGTCGGACAGGCTTATAATTCCATGCACGGCGGACCACGCCTCCATAAGGGGCGTCAACAACGTATTCGACCTGCTGTTCGACTTCAACGCCAGGCGCGACATAATCTCTTTCGGCGAGAAGGCGAACTCCGGAAGAATGCAACTGCCGAGGCTGTTCAGGGTAATTTTAAACAAGTCCCGATCCCACGACCGCAACGCGTCGAAAGCGTTCCGCGCCATACAGGAGAAGCTGTCCAAGAAGATGTCCGAGCTAAGAAGGGACAATCCGGACAGGTTCGTGGACAATTCCGACGAAATTCTCAACATAAAGGACGGCAACACCCTCGCGGCGGTCTTGAATTACGAGGGCGGAATGCTCAACAACATAAAGCTCGGGAAGCACAAGGTGTACGGGAAAGACGTCCAGATCGACGAAACCCAGAAAGACGCCCTTATGACGGGCATTTCCGAGCTCGTCGAAAAGCTGTAGGCCTCCGGCGTTCGGCGGCGCCCTCCCGAAAATCGGGGGGCGCTTTATTGTTTGAAATTTTTTCGAGGCAAATATATTTTCATTTGTCAAGCGCAAAATTGTTAAAAAAACCAAAATCGTTGTAAAAACCGGAAAACTTCGCCTCCGGTTTGCGCTTTCGCCCAAATAGGCGTATACTCGCGCGCAAATGGGCAGCCGGGTGTCGAGTTTGTACGGGAGGATTTTTTTGCGGACGCTGTACGCCGCCGCGAAAGCCTCCGGCGCGTCCCTGAAATCCGCCCTTGAAAAGGCAGCGTCGGAAGCCGTTGAAACGTCGTCGAGTCCGACGGTGCTGTCCGGAACTTCCGCCAACGGCGCGAGCGTGTCGTACGCCCTGTCGCCGACGGGCGGGGCGGTTTCCGCGTTGAGGATTGCGGAGCTCGCCGAAGAGCTTCTGGAGCTTTACGAGTATTTCGAATCGGGCATGCCGCCGGGCCTCGAGGAGGCGGAGCTCGACGCGCGCGTATACGCCCTCATGATGTCCCGCCTTAAATCGGGCGGAATCCGCAGGATAACGGCGAATTGGGGAGGGCTTGTGAAGTGAGATTTTCGGAGGCCATAAGCGCTCTCGGCAAGGCGTTTTCCCCCGTTTCGGCCCGCTACGAAGGCGCGGAAGACTCCCCCGCGCGCAGCTATATATATTCTCCGGTACAGTCGGCCACGCGCGACCTCACGCCTCTTACTCGCCGCAATCTCATATCGAAATCGCGCCATTTTTACGAGAACGAACCGCTCTTCTGCGGGCTGATAGAGCGCATGACGAGCTACGTGGTCGGCGGCGGGCTACACGTCGTTCCCGACAGTTCCGACGCGGCGTTCAACGCCGCCGCCATGGAGTACTGGCGGGAGTTTTGCGAGCTTCCGGAGTTTTCCAGCGACAAGAATTTCTTAAATCTGCAGTCGATAATCGTCCGAGCCGCGTTTGTGGACGGCGACGTTTTCGTCTATAAGACATTCGACGCCAACGGCAACCCGAAGATACAGGTAATAGAGGGCTACCGCATTTCGGACGGATTCAACGCCGACAGGGACAAGCCCGATGGCGTGATACTCGACTCCCTCGGCAGCCCCGTCGCCTACGAATACCATCCGTCGGACGACGACATAGCAAGCCCCATTGTCATACCGGCCGGCCGCCTCATACGCTTTTCACACGACAAGCGCCCAAACCAGTACAGGGGCGTGCCGCTCGCGCACGCGGCCATCCGCACAGTCCACGACATAGGAGACACGCTCGCACTCGAAAAACAGGCCGTAAAACATACGTCGTCCATTGTGGGGGTAGCCTCAAACGCGGGCGGAGAGGCCGACGAAGACGACTACAACCCCCTGAAACGCCAAATATCCGCGCCATCCGACGCCGCCGGCAAAGACGCCGAGCGCGCCGCGCATTACCGCAGGATAGAGGGCGCTGAAATTCTGTACGCTGCCCCCGGCGACAGTCTGGAGCTCAAAAGCAACGATCGGCCGGGCCCCGCATGGCAGGGGTTTATGAGTTTTCTGATAGATTCCACTTGTCTGAGCGTCGGCCTGGTTCCGTCGATCGTTCTGGGGCAGAAGCGGGGAGGGGTCGACACCCGCGCGTGCCTTGCGACGGCGCAGAGAATAGTCGAGGGGTGGCAGAACTCCTACATAGACTCGTTCCAGCTCGTGTACGAATACGTCATAGAAGACGGAATGATTCGCGGAAAAATCCCGAGCGTGCCGGATTGGCATAAAACCAAGTGGCGCCGCCCTCCGAAAATCACGGTGGACGCCGGCAGGGAGGCGCAAAACGAGCGCGAAGACGTAAAGAACGGCCTCATGACGCTCGAAGAGCACTATTCCGCGCGCGGTAAAGACTACAAGCGCGAGATCGCCCAGAAAGCTGAGGAAATCCGCTACATGCTCGACGAGTGCGAGCGCCTCGGCATTCCCCCCGACGCCCTGTCGGTCAATTTAAAAACCGCCGCCCTTGCGGACAGGGCTTCCGCCTCTGCGAATCCGCAAGCCGCGGCGTCCAACCACCGAAAAACCGAATCTTAAAGCGTATGGAAAAATATCTGGTAAAGGCGAAAATCGCCAGGGCGTGCTGGGATTTCAAAGAAGCCCCGGCGGACATCGAATATTTCCCCGAGGGCGAGCATGTGATTTGCTGCTCGGTCGGCGGCGAGCCGAAGGAAATATCCGTGGCGGTCGACGAAAGCTGCGCGGAGACTATGCAGAAATCCCTCGACGCCGTGTTTGCTGCCTTCGACAAAGGCGAGGCTTCCAAGCCGTTTCTGGACTTCGACCACGACGGCAGGCGCGCCGCCGCGTATCCGCGCAGATTTTTCTGGAAAGACGGGTTGCGCCTCGAACTCGAATGGACGCCCGCAGGCCGCCAGGCGGTAGAATGCCGCGAATACAACTATTTTTCGCCGGAATTTTTCGTCGACTCGCAGGGCAGGCCGCAGGGGGTCAACTTCCCCGGCCCGATAGGCGGGCTTTGCAACGTTCCGGCCTTTCAAACCATAGAAAAGATTTCAGCAACGCTAACCAAAGGAAACGACATGCCAAATTCCGAAGAAGATAAAAAAAAGGGGCAGGGCGGCGAAAATCCCCCGTGCAAAGCGCAAAACGAAGAGGGCGAAGCCCTCAAAAAGGAAAACGAGGAGCTCAAGTCGAAAATCGCCGAGCTTGAAGCCGCCGCAAAGGCGGCCGAAGAGTGCGCCAAAAACGCCGAAAAAGAGGCGGCCGGCGCGAGAAGGGCGGCCATAGAGACGAGAGTCGACGCCCTCGTCGCGGCGGGCCGCGCGGCGGCGGGCTCAAAAGAAGCGATTGTCGAAGCCGCGCTGAAAAGCGGCGATAACGGCGAGGCGCTGTTCGCCTCCTACCCCGAAAGGGCGGCGGCTTCCGGCTCTCCGCTTCCCGCGGGAACCCGGCGCGGGGACGAAGGCGTCGCGGAAGACGGCATTTCCCTCGCCGCGGCGGGCTTCAAGAAACAAATGAGCGGCGAGTAGCCGCCCTTTCAACCCACAACCTCCAAAAAAACCTCACCATGGCAAGAAAAACCAAAGCATTCAATCGCGGCGACTCCGAATTTATAGCGAGCCTCGCCGTTCCGGCCGCGGCGGCCAACGGTCAGACCGCGGCGCTCGACCTCGGCAGCGCCGCGGGCAACTGCGAGTTGCTGCTGACGATTCCGGCCCTCGCAAATCTTGCGAGCGGCAAAACCGTGACGGCCAAACTTCAGGAATCCGACGACAACTCCTCGTTTTCCGACGCGAAGTGGGCCCCGTCCCTCTCCGTTTCCGGAGCCGAAGGCGGCGGCAAGGCGGACGAGCTGCGCGTGGCGATCCCCTCGACCGCCAAGCGCTACATCCGCGCGCACGTCGAGACGGCCGCGGAGGCGGGAGACAACACCGCTTCAAAGGTGACGCTCGCGGCCAAATTCTAACCGCTAAGAAAGGCGCAAAGACGATGAAACAGTTCATAACCATGCTCGACCTCGCCAAGTACCGGCACAACGACATCGAAACCGGCATAATCGACGAGGCCGCCAAAGACATACCCGAATTCAAGAGCATTCCCATGAAGCTCATAGAAGGCACCGACTACAAGACGCTCAGGCGCCTTTCCGTGCCGCACGGCTCGTTCCGCAAGCTCAACCAGGGCATAAAATCGTCCCTCTCCGACACTGCGGAAATCGAATGGAAATGCCATGTGTTCGACTCCCTCCTCTCGGTGGACGCCGCGACGGTGACGGGGCTCGACGGATCCTACGACGCGCTCGCGGAAGAGGCGGCGGGATTGCTCGAGGGCAACCTCCTGTACCTCGCGGAGCAGGCGTACTACGGCATAGCCCACGACGCCGACGGCTTCCCCGGATATATGGACGCCCTCGAAGACTCCATGCTCGTCGAAGCGGGCTCGGAGGCCGGCAGCGGCTGCACGTCCGTATGGTTCATACACCGCGGGCGGAAGGGGGTGCGTTTTGTGGCGGGCAAAAACACCCCGCTGAAAGTGGACAAACCCGTATTGCAGAGAATCCCCGATCCGAACGATCCCACGAAGACCCTGAACGCGTACACGGCGAATATGCAGGGCTGGTACGGGCTGCAAATAGGGCATTCCCAGTCGGTGGGCAGGATTGCGGGCATAGACGACTCCAATCCCCTCAACGACGAGATCCTGACGGAAATGTACTACAAGTTCCCGACGGGTCTCAGGCCGAACGCCATATACATGACGCGCAAGGCCGCGGCGATGCTCCACAAGTCGCGCGCGAAGATCGCCGCCCTCAAAAACGGCGGCGCGGAAGTCTCGCTTACGACCGACTACGCCGCGGCGCTGCCGGCCGATTTCCTCGGGATTCCGATATTCGTTTCGGACGCCATTTCCGACAACGAAGCCGCGGCTTAAAATCTCGGGAGGCGCCGCCTCCCGACCATTTCCCAAAAAAACGGACGGTCTGATTCTCGATTCTCCCAAACGGGCGCGCGGTTTTTGTCCGTTTTCCGCGCCCGCCCGCTTTCGGCCGATACGCCATGGACGCCATAGAAGCCAGAAACGCCGCCAATCTCGCCAAGCTCGACAATATCATGGCCGAGTACGCCCTTGCCGCAAAAAAACTTCCCGGCTATATTGTGGCCGACAAGACGGCGCAGCTCTTTTTCGGGCAGAGCGCGGGCGGGAGCCTGGCGTTTAAGGGGCTTTTTCAGGAAATGCGCGCCGCGCGCCCCGCGGAGGGGAGGATTACCCTCGACGCCCACAGGCTCTTCAAATCCGGAGAGGGGATAAAAATCGGCGAATGGGCCCGCCGGCGGCAGCGGATGGATATGGGAGGGGCGTCATACGCGTTTTTTGCGATAGGCAAGGACGGCTCTACCGGCAAAATAAACAGCGTCCGCCCGGCCCGCTTCGGAAAGAAAAAAGTTTTGCGGCCGTCTACAAAGACGCGGAAATCGTCGCGCGCGGCGGTTTTCAACCGCCTTTCCGAAGTCGGGGAGGAGCCGCTTAGCGAACAGGCCCGGAGGGAGGGATACAGGCTCCTGACAAAGACGGCCGCCCTCGCCGCGTACGAAATTCTCGCCCGCGAGAGGGCGCGCGGATTTTCCGCCGCGCAGATGGCGATAGGGGGGCTGTTGGGCAAACTCAGGAGCATGCGCAACCGGTACAGGGGCGGAAACGCCCCAAATATTTCCCTTTACGCCGCCGCGAAAAACGGCGCGGGGCAAAAAATTTCGGAACTTTTCGCAAACGCCTATCCCGAGGCCGCCGTCATGAGGTTCGACATACTCGACAACGACGCATATACAAAGCCGGTGGGCTCGCAGGCGCTCGAGCGCGTGGCGAATTCGATGATCGCGGATATGGACGAATACATATCCCGCAAGGCGGCGGAGGCCATGAAATGAGCGGAGAACTCCGGAAAGGCTTTGAAGCGCTCCTAAAAGTCCACGGACAGACGTGGAGTTTCGGGGGGAGGGATTTCAGGGCGATCGCGCAGTCGGGGGCGTACGCCGCGCGCAATTTCTGCGACGGCGACGCCGCCGTGAAAATCCTGCGCGCGCTCTCCGACGAGCCCGCGTTCGCAAACGGCTTCCCCCAGCCGGGGGCGCGGGTTTATTGCGGGCAAACCCCGCGCGTGGCGGCCAGAAGCCGCCGCATAGACGAAGATTTTGTGGAAATCGAAATAACGGACACGCTATGAGGATAAAGGACATCATAACGGAGGTTTCAAAACTGCTGTCCGAGGGCGCGCGGGTGCCCGTAGTGCCGGTATTCACCGGCAGGACGGAGGCCGAAATGGCGGAGACGCTCGCGCAGGCCGGCTCCGGCAGGGCGTGCTGCGTCGTTCCGGAATCCGGCTCGTTGAAATCCTCCAACACCGCCCCGATTCTCGACCGGCTTGAATTCGCGTGCTATTACGCGGCCCTCTTTGAAAGCGCCGCCCTCGACGGTTCCCGCCCGTACACCGACGACATCGAGGAAATCATATCCGCCCTGCATTGCAGGCGCGTATGCGGCTCCCGCACGCTGCGATCGGGCTCTCCGGCCTTTAAGCTCGTCCGCAATTCCGCCGGCCTGCTCATATTCGCGCTTCCCTTTACCGCCTGAGGGCGGAACCCTTCAAACGAAAACAACCAACAGAAAGAAAAACCATGATAATAGCGGGCCCCGCATACATCGTAAAGAAAACCGGCTCCAACACGACGGCCACGTTCAAATCCGAAACGGACATCACCGTCACCCTGACCAAGGAGACAAAGGAGCGCAAGGCGTCCCACCTGGGAAAGTTCGACGAGATTCTGCTGTCCGTCAAGGCCGAGATAAAATTCAAGCCGGTCGAGTGGGACAATCTCGACGCGCTTTTCCCGTGGCCGAAAATGAAGCTCGGCCAGACGCTCTTCGGAGACGACGAATACGACACGAAAATCTATTCCGCCGACGGGCAGTGCTACGAATTCCACAAGACGGCCGTCACCGCGAGCCCCGCGATCGGCTGCGGGGTCGAAAAAGATCTTTTGGGGGAGTGCACGATCACCGCCCTCATCTCGAAAAACAAGAAATTTTCGGATACGGACGCTCTGTACGCCCGCACTCCGGCGACTTTCAGCCCGCCCGCCCTCGTCGAAAGCAAGATTTTTTCCATACCGTTCAAAGTCTCGTACGGCGCGACGGAAGTGGAGACGGAAGACGGAGTGGACATAGATCTCCAAGCCAGCACGTCCGAGCGCAAAAAGGACGACGTGGGGCTTTACGACTATTTGTTCACCGGATTGGAGGTCACGGCCAAATTCAAGCCCATAAACTGCACCGAGGCGGAATACGAAGCTTTGGCGCGCCCGCAGGGCGGGGTGAACAGGGGGCGCAGCCTCCGCGCCATATCTTCGGATCTCTCGATATACGGAGAGGCTGCCGGCGACCCGAAATTTACGATCGCAAAGGCAGTAAACGCGGGTTCGCAAACCCTCACTTTCGGCGTGGAGGCCGCGCGGTTCGGGGAGCTCGAATTTCGCGCGACTTCAACCCAGTACGAAGTTCCGAAATTTTCGATAGGCTCCGTGGAGGCGGACGACCCGGACGCGGAATCTCAGGACCAGGAATAATCCATGATATACACAAAAGAGAAAATTGAAAAAATCCGGACGTTCGCGAAAAAGTCGGGGCTGTCCGCGCCCGCGGAATTTTTCGAATCCCCCGCGGAGGAGCTCATCCGCGTCTGCAACGGCATAGGCAGCGCGCTTGCGACGGACGCAGCGCGCAGGAGGCTCACAGGGAGCTTCCGGTTCGCCGAATGCTCCGCGGCTATACACGACTGGCGCTACGCCCGCTCCGACGGCACGGAGGCGGGCCGACTGGCCGCCGACAGGGAATTTCGCGCCAATATGCTCGACGAAATCGCCTTCCGCCGCCCGTCGTGGCGGTGGTTGAGGGAATGGCAGGCGCTGCGTCTCTACAACGCCGCGCGCGAATACGGCAGGGCCGCCTGGTGCATTGCGTTCGCCGAGAGCGCGGCAAAGGCGGACGTTTCGGAGCCCGCGAAGGAAACGGAGGCGTCCAATGGCTGAGGTCATACAATCCCTCTGGGAATCGGGCGCGCTCGGCGCGATATTCACGGGGCTCGTGACCGTTCTCGGGCAGCTTTCGGCGCTCAACACCCAAAAATATACCGCGGTGCTCGACGCCCTCCAAAAGGCACAGTCCGCCGACGTTTCGGCCCACGACGCGGCGATTGCGCGCACAAAGGAGGACGGCGGCACGTGGACGCGCAGGGCGATGATGTTCGCGGCGTTCGCAATGCTCGGCGTCGCGCCGTTTGTCTTCGCGTTTTTTAAAGACATCCCCGTGGCGGTCGAAACCGTCGAACAGACGGGCGGCTGGCTCTGGGGCCTGATTCCCGAAAAGGAGACGTTCGCCGTCGCATACGTCAACGGCTTTTACCTCGCCGACGTATGGCGCGAATTGCTCGCAAACCTCGTCTCCGCCTACGTCGGCGCGGGAATCACCCGCAAGGCCTTCAAACTCGGGAAATGATCAACCGCGCGATCAGCTGGCTCGGAAACGCCGCTACCATCGGGGCGGCCACGATAGCGAGCGTCTCGGCCGAAGACTTCCGGCTTTGGGGAGTCGCGCTCGTCGGCATAGGCGCGACGCTCTGGGCGTCCGTGCGCCGCGACAGGGTGAGCAAAATCCGCATTATCCGCGAAGAGCTCGAACTCTGCGACGCCTGCCGGCGCCTGGGCATACCGCCCAACCCGTGCCCCCGCGCCCCCGAGCACAGGCCGCCAAACTGTCCAAAAGAGGGGAAAAAATGAAAATCGTGTTTTCGGGGCTGAAAATCGCCGAAGAGGGCGACGGATTCACCGATATGATAGACCTCTCGCCCCCGTCGCGGACGGTCGCGTCGGAAACCGTAAAGCTGCGCGGCTCCCGCGGAGTTTACCGCAAAAGCAACGGGCAGGCGGAATACTCCGTAAAGGCTACGGTTCCGTATTTTTGCGATTCCCATGCGGCGGCGATCGCAAAAATTGCCGAAATATCGGGGATTCTCGACGGATTGGGGGAGGGGGCGTTGAGCATAGAGGGAGACGTGGGGCAGGCGTCCGTGACGCTCGAAAACTGCACGGCGGAGGCGGTTTTCCCGGACGAGATAAGCGGCTCTTTTTTCGAGGTCGAATACGAATTCAGGGGCGGCTTTTTTGACGCCGCCGCAGTGAAAGCCGTCGCTCCGGAATTCGGCGGATTCGCCATATCGATCGGCGGCGAAATTTTGACAATATCGAGGGAATAGGAAATGGCAGACGAAATAAAGACAAAAGACATTGCCGAATTTACGGAAATTGAAGACATACAGGACACCGATTACACGGTGTGCCAGCGCGGGAAGCTCGCGCTGGCCGCAATAAGGGACTATTGCGCGGACGCGGCGGAGGCCGCCGCATCCCCCATCGCCGAAGCCGCCGAAGAATCAAAAACAGCGGCGGAAACGGCGAAAACCGCCGCGGAATCGGCCAAGTCGGAAGCCGAAGGCTCGGCAAGCTCGGCGGCGTCTTCCGCCGCGAGCGCGGCGCAGTCTTCCGCAAATGCCGAAGCCTGCAAGGACGCTGCGGAGGCGGCGGCGCAGGTCGCGCAGTCGACGGACGCGGGGGTTCTCATGCTCTCGAAGCTCGGCGCGGGGCAATTGTGGTTTAACCGCGGGAAGCTGAGCGTGGCAAACTGGACGTCGGTCGTCATTCCGCTGCCGTTTTCGCTCGCGATCGAATACGAGGTCGAAAGCTGGGACGGAATAAGCTACGAATACGACAACGAATTTTCCTTCTTCAACTGCACGAACGCCGACTGGAACGCCTCGGGTTATCCGATATACGGATTCAGGCTCACCAAGAACGGGGCATCGACTTTGGGATTTACGCTCGGCGGATGCGGGGGCGAGGGAATGGGGGCTTCGAGGGGATGGGGAGGAAATATCCCGCTGCCGACAGGCAGGCACACGCTCGTTTTAGCCGTTCCCGCGCCGGACGCAAGCGGCAACAGCCCCGCGTCGATACCGGTATACATAGACGGCGAAAACGCGGGCAGCCTCTTCGCATCAGTCGGCAAGCACAACACGTCGGTTTCATTCCAAAGGCCGCTTGTGATAAACGAGCGCGGAGTATACGCGGGAGGCGCGTCGGCAAACGACTTTGCGATAGCGATGTCGCGAATCGCGGTTTTCAACTTCGACATGTCCGCCGAGGGCGCGCCGTACACTGTCTCCGACTACGTATCGGGCAAGCTCGTGCCTCCCGCACTCTATGACCCTACGGCGGCGCAACGCGCGTTGCTTGCGCTCGAAGACTATTCAATCTCCGTGGGAGCTACGCGCTATGTTCCGGACGTTTCCGGCAACGCCTACGACGCGACCGTCGTCGAGAGCGGCGGCTCCGGAGACACGGCTTGGACGGGGACGGTAAAAGGCTCCCGCGACGCGGCGGTAAAGCGGCTCTGCGACCTTATTAACGCCAACAACCAAAGCGCCTGACGCCTTTAAAACCCAACAACCAAAGTGCCTGATATGATACAGATAACATTCCCGAACGGCGCGAAATACAACCTCACGGGGCTTGTGATTCGCGGAAAATACATTGACAGCGACGGGACGCCCGCTCCGGGCGAGTGCCCCATAGCCTACACCGAAAGCGACGTCGGGCGGCTCAATTCGATTGTGCCGCTTCAAAGCCTGTTTGCGGCGTTTACGGCTCCGGCGGAGGACGAAGAGCCTCCCGCGGACGCGGCGCAGAATGAAAACGGCGCTCCAACGCAGGCGGAGGGATAATATGGACGACAAAGAAAAAAACTATTCGGCATTTTTCGGCGGCGAACGGATACGCCTGTCCGACGGAAAGACAAGGAAAGTGTTGGCGCTTCCCGTGAGAAAATTTCCCGAGCTTTCCGAGGCTCTGGACGACGAACCCGCGCTCGTCGCGCTCTTTCTGGACGCCGCGCCCGAGGAGGTTGATTCCATGCCCGTGGAAGATTTTGAAGCCGTGCTTCAAAAGGGGAAGGAGATAAACTATCCCCCTTTTTCGCGGTGGACGCAAAGACAGAGGGAGACGGCGCGTTTTCTGGCGTCCATGAGCGCCGCCGACCCGACCCCCGACGGGACGTCTGGCGGGAATGGTGCGAATATGTAGCGCTGATATGCGTCCAGACGGGCATGGAATGGGATTCGGTTTTAAATCTGTCTCCCGCGCGGTTGGAATACCTGCAAAAAGCCGTTTCGACCGCGCGCACCCTCAACCGCATCGACGCGTTCCGCGCAACAGCCGCGACAATATCCCCGCGATACGCAAGGGACCTTACCAAATGAAAATGGAAACGGGCGTCAGATTCCGCCTATATAGCCCATAAAATTGGCGCCGAAACCGTTTTTCTTAACATGCCTTGCGAAAGCATAGGCCACGGCTATAAATATAAGATTTGCGAAGAGAAAAATCGACATATAAAACGCTCCCCACAGGCCGTCCATAAGCATGCCCAGAATGGGATAAAGAGCGAATGCCAATATATATGACAATTTTTTTCTCACGCCTTTATAATCGCAATATTTTCATGGAAATCAAGAGAAATCGGAAATGCGAAGCATATTTGCAATCTTATGGGAACCATCCCAAAATCTGGCCTATGGAAGGCGATGGCTTAAAAAGCCAGTTTACCAACCATAATCCCGCAATGGCCAGAGCGAAAAATGCAAACCCGGCAAGCGACATTACAAACGCGCCCCATGCGCCGCCCATAGCCATACCCAGAATCGGATAAAGCGCAAAGACCAGTACACAGGACAGTTTTTTTCTCATATTTTCATAATCGTAAAAATCTTCGGAAACGCAAGGAAAATCGGATATGGCCAAAAAGAGCTTGGAGATTGAAATGAAAATCGCCGCCGACGTGTCGGAATTAAAGAGGGCGCAAATCGAAATAAACGATTTTCAGCGGCGAATGCAGACATTGCGCAAACAGATTGAAACGGGCCTTAGTTTCAATATCGGAGCTGGAATAGGAAACAGGCTTGCGCAGATACCGTCACTCATAAATTCTTCAATTTCTGCGTACGCGCGCCAGGAGGGAGCCGAGGCCAATCTTGCGGCGGCCATTCGCGCGACCGGAGCGCAGGCGAAAGACGCGGCAGAATCCCTCAAAGCCCTCGCGTCGAATTTACAGTCCATTACGACATACGGAGACGAAGCCATACTTGAAATGGAGGCGTTGGCGGTGAGTCTCGGGGTTCCCGCCGATAAAATGCGCGAATGCATAGAGGGCGCGATAGGGCTGTCGAAGGCTTTTAAGGTGGATTTTAAAACGGCGACCGTTATGGCAGCCGAGGTATTGCAGGGAAGTACCAAAAGGTTAAATGAATACATTCCCGCTCTCAAAAACGCGACAAGCACCGCTGAAAGGCTCTCTCTGGCGCAGTCGGCGATGGCGCGGGGGTTCTCCCAGGCGAAGGCTGAGACCGAAACGCTCGAAGGCGCGGTAAGGCAATGTTCCAATATTTGGGGCGACAACGCGGAAATCGTAGGCAAAAGCCTCGCGCCCGCATACAGGGCTTTTATTGAAATTGTCACGGCACTCGGGAATTTTTTGAATGAAAATCCGCGGATAATCGCGGTCGCCACGCGCGGATTTATTGCGATGGCGGCGGCGATGTCCATAGCGCCGATAGCCAAATACCTGAACGCGCAAAAATCGCTCGCCGCGCAGCTCAACGTGTTGAGGCTTCGGCAGTCCGCGTACCTCATCGCCGCGGCGCAGTCAAACGACGTAATTCAAAAGAAGATATTGCTGCAAAAAGCGGACGCGGCGGCCGCGCAAATCGCGGCGGCGTCAACGCGCAGTTTGTCGGCGGCCGTCAAGGGCCTTGCCGCGTCGTTTGGACCGGTAGGGCTGGCAATGGTCGCGTTTACGGCAGTTATTGAAGCGCTGATGTACGCCTGGGAAAAACTGGAAGAATCCGGCGAGAAACAGCGCGAGGAAATTCGGAAGACGCAGGAGGAAATCAACAAGACCGCCGCGAAATCGAAATCTTCAGCCGACGCCATGGCAAAAGACGTCGAAACGCAGGGGGGTAAATTTCTGGACATAATGGACAAGGTGGAGCTCGCCGCAAAGAGGGAATCGGCCGCAATGTCTTTCGCCGCCGAACTCAGGCGCAAAGGTTTCGACGCAAGCGCGGTGGAGCGCGAAGCCGCCGCGTGGGGGGAACTCGCTGAAAAGCTTCTCAAAAACCGCGAAGCGTATCAAAAAGTTTACGAGGCCCGCCTTCAAACGGCGGGGGAATCGCTCGCGGCGGAAAAATCCGCCCTTGTCCCCGAAACGGACGAAGCCAAGCGAGATCGGCTCTCAAAAGAGATTCTGAAAACCAAAACGGAAATGTACCGCCTTGAATTCAGAATGCACGACGCCCAGGCGGCCCAGGACGCGGACGCGGCGGAAGCTGCCGCCAGGGAGTACGCCGAAAAATCGCAAAGCCTCAAGGCTGCGGAAAAGGAATTTAAGACCGTCAGCCAGACCCTTCAAACCGAAGCGCGCCGGATTGAGGAGGGCAGGCGGAAGGCGCAGCAGTATAAGGAGGACTGGCAATACGAAAAGGCGATTTTAGACGCCAAAACTCGCGGCGCCGGCAGGGAAATCGAGGAATTGGAAAGAAACCGGAGGATCGCCAATTACAAGCGGCAGATAGTGGAAGCGCTCAGGTCGCAGGCGAGGAATTCCGACGAGCTCGGCGAGCTTGAAAAGAACGCCGAGGCCGCCGCCAAAAACAGAGTCGATTTGGAAAACCGCGCGCTTGCGGCGGAAAGAGCCCGCGTAGAGCTCAAAAACCGCGAGAAGAGCGGCGAAGACTACATCTACCGCATAAAAATAGCCCAGGCAAAACTCAGGGGAGACGAAGAGTCCGTAAAAAAGCTCGAGGAGATGAGGGATTCGGAGAAGGAGTCCGAACAGCTGGCGGCTTCTGCCGGTATCGACAAGGCGGCGGCACGGCGGATAGTCAATGCGACGCGCACCGCGGAGGCCGCCGCAAACGAGCGTGCGCAGCCCTCTCCGGAACCGGTGATTCCCGGAACGTCCGAAATGCCCGGCATTGGCGCAGCGCAGCGCCCGAGGGGGCCGACTCCGCCGCGGGCTGCGGTATCGCGAACAAAGCGCGACGCCAACGGAAATCCGGCCGTCGAGCGGTTGACGGGTGGAATGGAGGGCTGGCTCGCAAAAAATCCGATGGCGAGGGAATACCGCTCGCGGGGATTGAACGCCGCGGCGATGCCAAGTGGGCTGGATCGCATGAGGGTCGTTCCGAAAAAGCAGTCTCTCGGCAATCCGGCAAACGACGCGGGCGGCCTTGTAAAAAATTCTCCCGACGATGAACGCAACAGGATGTTAAAGAGCCTTTCCGAAACCGTGGCAAAGGTCATGGAAAGCCTTAAAAAGGTCGAAAACAACACTGCGGCGTCGGCGCAAAAACCGGAATCAAAGAAAAAATAAGGGCAAATTATGGACGAAAAATTCAGGGAACCTCTTTACGAAGACTGGTGGGCAAGAGAGTACGAATTCGCGCAATACGGCGGGGAACGGTCTATATATTGGATAAAATTGCGCTATTTCATAATGAGGGACAATTTTACAAGCCGCCTAGGGCGCGCTCTCGACTTTGGCACAAAGGCGGAAAACGGCAAAAATATATTTAGGGGAGTGGACGCGGCGGCGCTCGAGGCTCTCGAAGCGTTAGACTATAAGCTGATAAACGAAGAGCCGTCTCCGGCCAACGCCGACGAAGACGTCTACGAAGTCGTGGAATTGTACGGATATTGCCCCGAGCGGACTTTTACGCAATACGGGTCGGAAGTTGTGCGCCGCTTCGGAGTGGAAGATACGGCAGGGTATTTGAAATACCCGATGGCCGGCCGCAAGGCGGGATCGGCCAATTTACAGGGCGACATAGAAAATTATGATTCCGCAAACGACGAGTTCAGGATAAATTGCCCCGCGGGAAACTTTAATCCGGGAGACTCGATAAAATTCTGGGGAGAATGGGTCTACGCAAGCGGGACGACGACTGGACAATATTTTACGACGCCGGAAGTGGAGATAAAACGGGTATATTCCGATTATTTCACAATACCCGCCTTTGAGACTCCAAAACGGGACGGCAGCGGGGTATTGGACAAAGTAGCTACAATCACAATATTATACAATAAGCGCACTTATTACGATACAGCTTCTCTGAACGAGCTTTATATAGTGCGCGAACTGTCGGTGCGCGAAGCTTCAACCATAGAGACGAACGTTCGCAGCCAGATCACTTATCATTTGGAGCCTCCCGCGCTCGAAACGCGCTTTAATATAACTACGGCGCAGGGGGTTGAAATGGACAAAGTGACGGTATCGACAATTCCGAATCTCGCGGATTGGAAAGCCAAGATAGCTGCGGGGGAGGAAATAATCGCCTCCGACGCCACAATCACGCCGATTCACACGCTCTACAAAAAAACCGTAAAATACATTAAGGCGCGATGAGTTTTCGGCAAAAAATCTTGCCACCAAACTGCCACTAAAAGGCGCATAATCCCTTAAAACCCCATTAAATAAAGGTATAGATAGAGGTTCGAATCCTCTCACCTCGATTTTCTTTAAGCCGCTTCCCCCTACGGGGTTGCGGCTTTCTTGTTGCGCGTTTGCCGTTTCTGACAAATGCGCTATGGAATATATTTTTTTGTATGATTGTAAAATAATTCTTGCGGCCTCTTGAAAGATGGGATATATACATATCATTATATTTTATAGAATGAATATCTGGTTTTGAAATTTATGGAAGCTGAAAATGGGAGCCATATTTGGGGGTTCGATATCGGAAAGGGATCGCTCGGAGAGGCGGTTTTAATGGGAGCGGAGTTTAGGCATGTGGCTTCGCTGTTGCTTGATAAGGACTTCGGGGAAATAAAAACCGCGGCGGGTCTGCGGAGGCAGATGAGAACCCGAAAGGCGCACAAAGCCAGGGAAAAATGGCTGGAGCGCTGTCTTTCCGACTTTGGAATAGAGCCGCTCAAACGGAGGGAAGTGGGAATTGTAAACGGGCGTTGGATGCTGATATCCAAAGGCGACGAACGCCTGGAGCGCGAATTTCCGCCGGACGGGGAGGACATTTGCTACAACGCAATCGCGCTGCGCTGCAAGCTGCTGCTCGGGGAAAAATTGGAGAGCTGGCAGATTTTCAAGGCTTTGAATTCGGCCATCCAAAACCGCGGATATGACGAAAATATCCCATGGAAGGAGTCGGACGTTTCCCCATCCAAAAAGGACGACGACGATTACGCTAAAAGGCTCTCGCAGTATTCAAGGGAAAAAAGCGAATTGTTGGAGAGTTTTGAGGGCGGGGAAAAATACGACTATCCGTGCTTTTTCAAGGCCTATAAAATGGGGCTTTGGTCGCCGGAAAATCCGGAGCGCGTCGAGATACGCATCGGCAACGACGCCCAAAAGGCGAAAGGGTACGTCATTCCCCGCAAAGATGTGGAAAGAGAGTTTGAAAGCCTCGTCGAGGCTGCCTCAAAATGGCATCCCGCGATGAAGGGAAAAGCCATGTATATGATGTACGGAATTGCGGAAACTCCATACGCTTCGTTCAAGCCCTCTCTTAGAAAAAAATTTGACCTAAAGCGCGGCGCGGAAAGCGACTGGACGGCGCTCGGGCAAAAAATACCGAGATTCGACAACAGGATAATCGACAAATGCAGGCTGATTCCGCGCCTGAACGTTTGCAAGATAAGGCCCCTTTCGGAAGCCAGGGGCGAGGGCGATTTGCTGCATTACGAGATTACGCTTTCATTGAAGCTTCTCAACCTGCGCTTTTTCAGAAATTCAAATGTCGAATCGCTTTCGTTTGAGGAATTCAAGGCTGCGTTTGAAATCGCCAAAAGCGCAAAATACAAGATGGGAAAGGCGGCTTTGAAAAAATTTTTGAAGTCGATTTCGGCAAGCGTTTTGAGCGAAGACCAGTCTGAAATCGAAGCTCCGAGGGAGAGCGGCAGGGCGGCGTTTTCGAGGCCCGCGATGCTTTTGCTTAAAGAGCTCATATTTTCGGGAATGCCGCCGGCCGAGTTTTACGCAAAAAAGGCGGGAGAAATTTCAAATGCCGACCCCAATAAGGGGATTGTGGCTTCGGATTTGGATTTTATAAAACTGATGGGGAATTGCGGTTGGAACGGAATTTTTATTCCGGACGTTGAAACCTACCGTTTTGCGAACGACGGCGCCGATTCTGCAAAACTTATAAACGGGCTCATCGGTTCGCAGAACAATCCCATAGTCCGCCACAGGCTTGCGTTTTTCTACGAGCGCATAAAGTTTCTCGAATCAAAATTCGGGATTCCCGACAAGGTTGTATTGGAGTTTGTGCGCGAAGACTTCATGGGCAAAGAGCAAAAGAAGCGCATGCAAATCGGGATGAAAAAGCGCGCTTCGGAGAAAATGCTTATAGCGAAAAAACTGGACGAGGCCGGATACAAGGGCGGCAATTTGCTGCTGAAAATGGAGCTGCTTGAAAAGCAGGGAGGTATCTGCCTGTATACCGGAGAGCCCCTGCTTCCGAGCGAGCTTGGAGTTCTCGAAATAGAGCATATAGTTCCGCGCAGCAGGGGCGGCCCCGACGCCCAATACAACTATGCGCTGACGCGCGAGAAAACCAACAAGGAAAAGGCGGATAGGACGCCGTTTGAATGGCTTTCGTCCGATCCCGTAAAATGGGCGGGCTATTCCGACAGGATAAAGGCGCGCGCCGGGCAGCTTGGAAGAAAGCGGTGCGAATTGCTTTTGGAAAAGAACGCCGAAGAGCTGGTGGAAAAATATACGGCTCTGGCGGAGACCGCGCACATTTCAAAACTCGCGCAAAAAATAGTCTGCCTGCATTTCGGCTTCCAGTTTGGAGGGTTGGGCGGAACCAAGCGCGTGTTCACAGTCCCGGGGGCGCTGACCGCCAGGATTCGCAGTTTCTACGGCTTGAATAAGATTCTGCACAATGAAGATTTGGCGAAAGATGCCCTTTCATATGAGGAAGTTTTGAAGCGCGGCGAGGAATTGGACAAGAAGAACCGCGAGAACGAAAAACACCACGCGCTGGACGCAATGTGTTTGTGTTTTGCTCCGACGGGCGTCAATTCAAAGCGCGCGCGGATCGATATGCTCTTGCCGCCCGATATTCGCGGCGAAGGGAAAGCCGAACTTTTTTTCAGAAAATATCTCGACAGGCTGATTCCGGTCGACGTCGCTCCGAAAAAACCGAGATTGGAGGACGGAATATATTCTATGCGCGCGGTCGGAGGGAAAAAGTTTATGGCAAGGCGCGTCAATCTCGTGGATTTGGCTTATACGGTAGGGCAAAAGCCTGTCTACGATATTTCGGTTCTCATAGGTAAAAAAAATCCGAAAGAAAAGAAAATTATAAACGCCCAAATCCGCAAATTGGTTGCGGATTTCGCGCGGACAAATCCCTCGGAGGACGAATGGAGAAAGTGGTGCGGCGAATGCAGACTGCCGTCAAAAAACGGGATTGGAACGCGGGTGATAAGGGTTCTCTTAAATTATGGGGAACCCGCCGAATATAAAGATTTGTCGAAAGACGGGCGCGGCGCGTTCAGAAGGGGAGACGGGCATAAAGGGCAGATCGTATGGGAATCGACAGACGGAAAATATTACGTTGTTCCGATATATGTCCACGCCTCAAAAGCGAAGCTTCTTGCGGAGTTAGACGCGAATCCCAAAAAGAAAAGGGTATGCGACATCTTTACTTCGCACTGTATGGTAAAAGTCGGCAATGCCTATAACGACAAAGGCGAACTGCTCTTGCCCGAAGGCGTGTATATGGTGAATACGATACAGACGGACGGTCGGGGTAAATTAACGAATCCAAATGGAGAGAAAAGTAATTTGATAAACATTAATTACCTGATGAAAGCCGGAATGAGAAAAGTTTCGGTTAAAGACCTATGAGTTATCACATCCTTCACATATCGGAACACGGGTGCGTGCTCTCGAAAGAGCGCGGGCTTCTGGTATGCAGGAAGGACGGCAAGACGCTCGGGAAAATCGCAATAGAGGATTTGCGGGCGGTGGTTATTTTAGGCGAGAGCGTAAATATAAGCGCCGCCGTGTTTGCGGGCGTTTTGGATAACGACGCCATAATAATACATTGCCGCAATTACAAGGCCGTCGGGGTTTCCGTTCCCAATAGCAGAACCTATGACGCGCGGGTCGTTCTAAACCAGGCGGCGGGAAACCGCAATCTGAACGCCGCGATATGGAGGAGGCTCCTGCGCGCAAAAATTGGAAATTGCGCGCAGTGCCTGAAGCTGATTGGCGTTAAAAATTCGCGCCTCGAAAAGTTTGCGGTTTCAAAACGCGAACCGAATGAGGCCTGGTGTGCTCGGGAGTATTGGAAACATTATTTTCCGCAGTTGGGCGAGAGCGGGCAGGGGCGGGTTCCCCGGGGAAATTCGTCGCCAGTGAATTTGTTTCTCAATTACGGCTACGGAATATTGAGCGGCATTGTGCACAGGAGCCTGATTGTTGCGGGGTTAAACTGCCTTTTGGGCGTAAACCATAAGACGTATTATAAAAATACGCCGCTTGTGTACGACGCGATAGAACCGTTTCGGGCGTTTGCCGACTACGCTCTGTACAATTATATGTCGGGATGCAAGGAACCCAATATGCGCGAATGGTCCGTATTTTCCGGAAGATTTTTGAAAGACATGCGCGTAAAAAAGGGAAGGGCGACGGTAAAGCTTATGGACGCCGCCGACGTGTTGTGCGAAAGCCTCGCGAACGCGTATAGATATAAAAAAGCGGAACTCATGTGGCTTCCGGTTCTCGATTGACGCGCGTGCGAAACAAAAAGAAAAGTCCTTTCAGAATGGGATGGCTTATGGCGATGTTCGACTTGCCCGTTCTTCTCGAAGAAGATCGCAAGGAGGCCGCGCGTTTTAGAAAAGCCCTGCTCGACGACGGCTTTATAATGATTCAATATTCCGTATATTCCCGCCCGTGCGTTTCCCTCGAGAGGATGGCAAGATATTATAATAAGGTAAAAAGCTACGCCCCGACTACCGGAGACATACGGCTGCTGTTTTTTACGGACAAGCAATGGGGCATGAGCAAACTCGTGTGCAGAGGTGCAGAGTTCCCAAAAAACTTGAAAAAGTTCCCGAGCAGATAGAATTTTTTGACGCCTTGAATGAAGAGGAGCCAAAAGTGGACGATGACGGAAATTTTCTGTTGTTTTGAAAAAAAATGCCGAATTTCAAGGTGCCATGCAGAGCTTAAAATTCGGCAAAATCAGTTAAGACTTTACAACAAAAATTTTCTATAAGTTAAAGCAACTTATATTGCTATGTCAATAAGATTTTTGGAAAGAACATTTTGTTGTAAAGTCAAAACTACTTGGCGACAAGCCCGTTGAAAGCGGCCATTTTTGGAAAGAACATTTTGTTGTAAAGTCAAAACGCGGATGGCGGGATAGACGAACTGGATGGAATTTTTGGAAAGAACATTTTGTTGTAAAGTCAAAACTTTTGCGTCGAAAATCTTATTTACGACGCCATTTTTGGAAAGAACATTTTGTTGTAAAGGACAAATTTAAATTTGAAAAATGATAATTTTATGGCAATCCCAATCGGACGGCGAGGGCGTTGGCGCGGGTGGAGACCGCTTGTCGGGCTTTTTCGATTTCGGCTTTGCGGGCGGCTATGTTTTCATTGGCTATTTTTGAGAGGTCGGATAGGTTGTAGAGAAAAGCGTCTTCTATTTCGCCGCAATCTTCCTCTATGTTGCGCGGAACAGCGAGGTCTATCAGAAACATCGGCCTGCCGCCTCTATTTTTGCACGCGGCCTCTATGTCGGCCCTTTTTAACAGCGGTTCGCGCGAAAGGCTTGCGCAGAGGACGATGTCGAATTTTTCAATGTTTTCCTTCGCCGCCGCAAAGTCCGCCGACCGGCAGCCGATTTTCTCGGCGAGCGCGTCGGCGTTCGCGCGCGTGCGGCTGCATACGAGCATGTTTGACGCCCCGCGCACATAGAGGGCGTCGGCGACGAGTTTGCCGACCTCCCCTGAACCCATCAGCAGAATTTTGGCCTTTGAAATGTTTTCAAATATCCGCAGGGCGAGCTCCGCGCAGACGCTGCCGACGCTTATTTTGCCGCGGCCTATTTCCGTGTTCGTGCGCACCCATTTGGCGCAGTGGATCGCCTTTTGGAATAGGGCGTTCAGCGCGGGCCCGCAGTGCCCGAGCCCTCTTGCCCTCTCGTACGCCGCCTTGACCTGCCCGAGGATTTCCGTCTCGCCGGTCATCTGGGATTTCAGACCCGAGGCCACGGCGAAGAGGTGGCTTATCGCCTCCGCGTTTTTTTTCACGGAGCAGATTTTTTTGAAGTCCTCCGCGTCTGCCCCGTAAAGGGACTCGAACACCGCGTCCGCGAGTCCGTCGGAAGCGGCGGAAAAGTAGATTTCCACGCGGTTGCACGTGCTGAGCGCCAGCGCCTCCGAGACGCCCCCGATTTGCAGGATTCCGCTTTCGGCGAATGAGCACGCCGCCTGCGGCATTCCGAACCTGCCGAGAATTTCGGGCCCGGCGGTCTCATGGGATATCCCCGCCGCGTAAAGGCTGTTTGCGATAGGCGCCATCTTCCCCGAAAGCTATCCCAGCGCCAGCTCCCTCATCGCCGCGCAGAACTCGAGGAGCTTGTCGGCCGCCCCCGGGAATTTGCCGAGCGCCTTTTCGGCGAGGCCTATGCGCCTTTCCATTTCCTCCGCGCAGATTTTTTCCACTCCGGAGGATCTCATCATCTCAATTATCTCTTCGGGGTTTTGAGATGAAAGGTTTTTTGCGAATCCGTCGGCGCGCTCCGAGTCCATGGTTTCAAAGAGCGCAATGAGCGGAAATGTCTGCTTGCCGGAGACGAGATCCGTGCCGAGCGTTTTCCCCGCATCCTTTTCCGACATGAACCAGTCGCACAGGTCGTCGTAAATCTGGTAGGCGATGCCGAGGTGCTTCCCGGCCTCTTCGGCGGCGTCGATCCACCCGTCGAGCCCCGCTACGGACTTCGCCCCGAGCGCGCACGCGAGCGAAAAGAGCGCGGCTGTCTTGCCGAAAGCTATCTCATAGTACCTCTCGCGCGTGACTCGCACGGACTTGTCGGCGAGCGTCTGGCGGATTTCGCCCTCGCATATCGTCTTTACGCATAACGCCGTGCGGCGCGACGTGTCGACGTCGTTTTCCTCGACCGCAAGCCCCATCGTGTGCGCGAAGATCGCGTCTCCGAGCAGTATGGCGGTTTTCGCCCCGTACTTTTTGTTCGCGGTTTCGGCGTTGCGCCTGATCTGCGCCCCGTCGATAACGTCGTCGTGTATGAGCGTCGAAAGGTGCGTGAGCTCCACTATCGCGGCGCGGCGTATCAGCGATTCCCCCTTTTCGGGCGCGGCGTGGGCTGCGGCGAACACGAGTATCGGGCGTATGAATTTGCCGCGCGGGGCTATCGCCTCCCTTGCGGCGCAGCGCACCTCTTTTTCGAAAGTCCCCGCCTGCGCCGTCAGAAAGTCTTCGAACTCGCGGAAAAGCGCGCTCATTTGTTCGGAAATTTTCTCGAACGGGTTTGGGCTGTGCTTATAGTTGTTCACCGTTTTTCAGATTGCCCTGCGCCTGATTTTTCGCAATTAAAAAATGTCTCCGGCGGAATTTTTGCGGTTTCCCCCGCTTTCGTCGATCCGCCTGCGCCGTCGCCCGCGCCGGCCTCGAATTTCCTTTTGAGGGCGAGCTGCCCGCAGGCGGCGTCGATCTCCGAGCCCTTTTCGCGCCTGAGCGTGTGCGAGACGCCTTTCTCCGCGAGGATCTTCGCGAAGGCCGCCCTCCGCGCGGCGTCGCTGCGCTTCCACGGCAGGGATTCGACCCTGTTATAAGGTATTAGGTTTACGTGCGCGTGCAGAGTACGTGCGATTTTTGCGAGCTCCCGCGCCTGCGCGAAAGAGTCGTTGACGTTTTCTATCATTATGTATTCGAGCGTGATCATGCGCCCGCACTTTTCCGAAAACTTTTTTGCGGCGGCTACGAGCCGCGCGAGCGGATATTTTTTGTTTATGGGCATTATTTGCGAGCGCACTTCATCGGTCGCCCCGTGGAGGCTTATCGCGAGCCTGTACGGAAACCCCGTTTCAGCGAGTTTTTCCAGCCTGTCGGCTATTCCGCATGTCGACACCGTTATGCGACGCGCCCCGAAGCCGAATTTTTCGGGCGAGTTGAATGCCTCCAGCGCCGCGGAGAGGTTGTCGAAGTTCTCGAGCGGCTCTCCCATGCCCATAACCACTATGTTTTCAAATTCAAATTTCGCCTCCGCCCTTCCGGACGGCAGGATTTTCCTTTCCGCAAAGGGCAGCGCCTGGGCGACTATCTCGCCCGCGGTCAGGTTGCGGACGAACCCGCGCATCGCCGACGCGCAGAACTTGCATCCGCACGCGCAGCCCACCTGCGTGCTGACGCAGAGCGTCTTTCTGATTTTGCCGTCCTCGGCGGGGGCTTTGAGCAGCACGCATTCCACGAAATTGCCGTCGGGCAGGGCGAACAGGTATTTTTTTGTTTCGTCCCCCGCCTTTCGGTCGCCGACGAGCTTTGCGGGCTCGAAGTCAAACCTCTCCCCGAGAAATTCGGCGAGCCTTGCCGGCAGGGAGGGAAAGGCTTTGGGATCGAAAATTTTCTTCGAGTATACGCAGTCGAACACCTGTTTTGCGCGGAACTTCTCGAATCCCGCCGCGGCGAGCTCGGAGGCGAGCTCCTCGCGGGAGAGCGCGTAGAATGGAATCCTGCCCGCGGGCATGCCGGCGTCCGCCTTACAGGTTTTCGTTGGATATCGGGCGCCAGGTGTCCCTGTCGAGCGACCTGTTTTCGTCGCTGACGCGCTTTAAATAGGAATCGGCGCTTTTGGTGTCTCCGGATATCACCGAGCCTATGGGGGTTCTTCTTGCGTCGTCCCTGACGTTTTCGGCGGTCGAGCACGCGGCGCAGAGCGCCGCGCAGGCCGCGCCTATCAGCGCGAGTGTGGGATTTTTCATCGTGTTTTGAGTTTGCGTTTTGTTTGCGGTTTCAAGCTATTTTCTGGACTTTCTGGTGCGGGCGAGCTCCCGCATGTCCACCGCCACATCGTCGGCCTCGAATATCTCCGAGCCCAGCAGGTGCTCGAAGATGTCCTCGAGCGTAACGACGCCCGTGAGGGAGGCGAATTCGTCCACCACTATCCCCATCTGCTGGTGCCTTTTGATGAGCTGGCGCATCACCGAGAGCGCGGAGCCGTTTTCGGGGACGAAGATCGGCGCCTGCATGAAGTCGGAAATTTTGGCATCGCCCCTGTCGCCCGCCACCGCCGTGAGTATGTCGCGGCGGCGGACTATGCCGACTATGTTGTCTATGGTGTCGGAGTAGACGGGGATTCTCGAAAAATTGAGGTTTGGATTTTCGTCGAAAACCCGCTCGACCGTCATGTCCTTGTCGAGCGCCATCACCACGGTGCGGGGGGTCATGATTTCGGAAATCGCGACGTCGTCGAGCGACAGCGAGTTGGCGATTAAGTCGCGCTCCTGCGGCGATATCAGCCCGTCCTTCTGCCCCTTTTCGGCGAGCATGAGGATTTCATCTTCGCCGGGATCCCTCGACCGGCCGGTTTCGGTTCCGCCGTCCGAGATTTTTTCCATCAGTTTTGCGAAGGGCCTGGTCGCGGCGGCGAACCAGCGGATGGGGCGGCAGAGGCTCAGTTGCAGGGAGGGGCGGAAAATTGCGCAGAGGCTTTTGGGCAGAATTTCGGCGAGGGCTATGAACGCGGCCGCCATTGCCGAGG
>CAJMOT010000009.1 GCA_905214995.1 uncultured bacterium
GGAGTTCAGCCACTCCGCGATTTCCGTACCCTCGTGGCCGTATGCGAGCACGCCGTATCCGCCGCCCGGGCAGACTACGACAAGCCCCGTCGGCTTGTCGGACTCACTGAATAGCTCTATCGACGGCTTTGAGACGTTTCTTATTATCAAAACCTTGTCCTTTTTCCCTATCCAGGTATCCTCAACTTTGGCGACTTCCGGCTCTTCCGCCGCCCTGCCGGGCATTTTGCCCTCCGGCCAGAGGTCGAACTTTTCTGAAGCCGCCGCGGAGGCCGCAAATGCGGCGACGGCCGCGATTTCCAAGAGCCTCATTTCTTTTCCCCGTCGAAATTGTGGTGTTTGAGCCAGTCCTCAAAGAGGTCTTTCCATTCGGATACGAGGTCCGTCTTGTTTCTGAGCCCGTATCCGTGGCCGCCCTTGTCGAACATGTGGAGGTTTGCGGGCACCCTGCTGCCCTTGAGCGCGAGGTAGTAGGCTATCGCGGCGTTTGCGTAAAAGTCGTCCTGCGTCTGCACTATGAAAGTCGGGGGAGTATCCTTCGAGACATTGAGGTTTTCGGCGAGCGCGTAGAGCTTGTCGTAGCCGTCCGCTCCGAGCGGGGAGCCCGACCAGCGGTGGTCGTTGCCGGGCTTGTCGCAGTAGGCGGGGTATACCAGCCCCGCGAAGTCCGGGCGCGCGGATAGCGAGTCCGCGGCGTCAATCGGCGCGTAGGCCTCTTTGCCGAACTGCGTGGAAGCCCTAGCGCAGAGGTTCGCGCCCGCCGAGAAGCCCATTATCCCTATGCGGGAGGGATCGACGTTCCACTTTTGCGCGTTGGCGCGCACGAGGCGTATGGCGCGCTGGATGTCCATGAGGGCCGCCTGCGGCTTGTCGGGCACGCGGTAGAAAAGGATTGCGCACGGGATTCCCTCGCCGGACAGCCAGTCGGCTATCTGCGCGCCCTCGTGGTCGCTCGCAAGCCCCTTGTATCCGCCTCCCGGACAGATTATCATAAAGCCCGTTTTTCTCCCCGTCTGCGGGAGGTATGCCGAAAGGCGCGGAGCCTCCTTTATCTCCGGAATTTTGCCGTCCTTTCCGGCTATCTTGTCGGCGTCGGTTCCGGGCATTTTGCCCTCGGGCCATACCGGCATGTCGACCCTTTCGACTTTGAAGCCGTCCGCGCGCGCGCACGCAAGGGCGGCGGCGGCAAAGACGGCGATGAGGGTTTTTTTGAATATTCTTTTCATGATGTTGCGTCTTTTGCGTCGATAAAACGGAAATTCCGCGGACTAATCAAGGAAACATTTTTCGCCCTGCGCCGCTTGCGGCGTCTTCAATAGGAGAGGGGGAATGGCAAATTTCCATCGGAAGGCGCAAAAAAAAGGATAATAAAATATGGCGAACGCGCATTAGATTTTTAGGGCGCGCTTAGGGGACAAAAAAGCCTCCGAACATCGTCCGGAGGCCCGCAAAATAACGAAGCCGTTTAGCGGTTTTCGTAACGCTGGCGGAGCATGTTGTTGAACGCAGCCACCTTGTTCTTGCGTCGCTTGATTTCGCTGGGCTTCTCAAAATATCTCTTCTGGCGGATGTCGCGGATTACGCCTTCCCTGTCGAGCTTCTTCTTGAGCCTGCGCAGGGCCTTTTCCATCGCCTCCCCCTTGCGGAGTTTGACTTCTACTGACATCTTTAATTCACCTCCTTCTTTCTCTCCGATAAAGAGAATAAAGATTTTTATATTGAAAATCTCCGCGCTACGGTCAAGCCAAAATTTACAGGCGGCATATTTATGCCGGAGAACCGGCGGGTTTGCGAAGCTTTCCGCACCCGTTTTTCGTCAGAAAGGGAATGGGTTGGAGGCGGCGGGCTTTTCGGCGGACGGCTTGGGCCCTTTTATTTCGGGCTTGTATATGCGCATGGACTCGTCGAACTTCGCCGCGCGGCGGTGGACGGCCAGCCCCCTTACGACTATCGCCTTGCGGGGCAGGACGGGGCAGATGTACTCGCACGCCCCGCAGCCTATGCAGACGTCCTCGTGAACGTGCGGAATGTAGAGGCTGTTCTTCGGGTCGCCGAAAGGTATCATTTCGATCGCCTGCACGGGGCAGTGTTCGGCGCAGGCCGCGCAGTCTGTGCCGTCGGTTTTTACGACGCACAGGTTTTGGTCGAAAATCGCGGTGCCGATTTTTTCGTATCTCTTGTCGCCCTCCGAAATGAACCGTATTGCGCCCGTGGGGCATGCGTTTGAACAGTTTTGGCAGGCGTGCAGGCAGAATCCCGCGGAGTAGTCCATGTACGGGCGCATCAGCCCCGAAAGCCCCCATTGCCCGAGGGAAGGCTTTAAAATGTGCGCCTTGCACGCCGCCGTGCATATCTGGCAGCCGGTGCATTTTTCGAGAAAGTTTTCGACGCTTTTTGAGCCCGGCGGAGACGGCATTCTGCTGCGCGGGTCGGAGGGGTCGAGAGAGTACGAAGAGGCGCCGTCCTTAGCGGAGTTTGCGCCCGCGCGCGCGTCGCTTTTTGCGGCGGAGCACGCTATCGCGCCCATCGAAAGCAGAGCGGCTCCGAAAGAGCGCCTCGGCATGCCCGCGGGAGATTCCTCGCCGCCCGACCGACGCGCGCGGGGATTTTTGCCCGAGTTTTTCGGCGTCGGATTTCGTCCGGATTTTTCGGGGTTTGCGGCGGGGGCGAATTTGAAAGATATGGATTTTTTCGGGCAGTTCGCGGCGCAGTCGAAGCACAGCACGCATCGCGAGAAGTCGAGCGACTTGCCTTTGGCGTCTATGCACTGCGCCTTGCAGTTTCTCTCGCACAGCCCGCAGGACACGCACGAGGACTTGTCCACCTCGAGCCTGAACAGCGACATCTTGGAGAATAGCCCGAGCAGCGCGCCCACGGGGCATATTGAGTTGCAATAAATTCTCCCGCGCAAGGCGCTCGCGGCCCATATCGCGCAGAGAATCGCCGCGCCTATCGCGAACGACGCGAGCGGAACCGACGGGTCGCCGCCGACGGGCGGAACGGAGTAGACTCCGCGGCTCGACAGCAGCCTGCCCGCCTCGTCTACGGCGAGGCTCGCCGCGGGGTGCGCTATGGAGCCCATGATTTTCCCGTAGAGCGAATAGGGTTCGACGAACCCGAAGAGAGCGCCGTACCCGAACGCGATCGCCGCCGCGGAGAGCGCGAGGAATGCCCACCGCGCAAACGGGATGGCGGGCGAGTATTTGAGCGTCGAGAAGCTTTTTTTGCAGAATTTTCCCGCCGCCGTATTTTTCAGGAATCGAGACTTTGAGGGCAAGAGGGAGATCCTCCTCAAAATGTCCATCAATATCCCGAACGGGCATGCAAACGAGCAGTACGCGCGCCCGAACGCGAACGCCGCAAGCGTGAACGCGACGAACGCCCAACCCGCCGCGAGCCCGCAGCCCGCGAGGATTTTCAGCAGAGCCGGCGCGTACGTTAGCGATGTCGGATTCGCCGAGTAGTACGCGCTTCCAAGCGAATGGTAAACGTCGGCGAACTGCGCGCTTATCAGGCAGAATACGGCGAGAGCTACGGCTATCCTCAACGCCCTGAGTGTCTTGAAAATTTTCATTGGTCTGTCGCAGGGTCCGCCGGCGAGCGCGGCGGGGGGATTGCGCGGGGCCTCCGGACGGGAATCAGTCGAAATCTCCCCCGAAAGCCCGCGCGGCGGCGCGGGTTTCGGCGGGGGTTAAGCCAGCGAAATTCTCTTCATGTTGAGCTTGGAGAGATCCGCCGTGCCCACGCCGTTCTTTTCGGCGAGCGCGATATATTTGATTTCGTCGAGCGAGTACGGCTTGCCCATGCCGTTCTGCCTCGCCACCGCCGCGAAAATCTGGACGGCCGCTGCGTCCGCCGCCACGATGTCGGTCGAAATTATCTGGTACTTCGACACTGGCGCGAATTTCGGGGAGCTGCCGCGCGGGCCGTGCTGGAGCATTATGCGGTAGGCGTCTACGATCGTGAGGGTCGTCTTTTGGTATGTCGCGTAGTCGGCGATGCATTGGGGCATGTCGTTGCGGTGCCACCATTGCCTGTCGTAAATGCACCCCATGTAGTTTTTGAGCGCGCAGGTGATCTTCGCGCCTCCGTGGTGTTTCAGAACGGGAATGTTTATGAACACGTCCGGATCCGCCGTAAGCTTGTGGACCTGCGCCCTCTTGAGCGACTTTCCGCGCGGGATGTCGCGCTCTACGAACATGTATTCGTCGTTGCCGGCCACCATTTTGCCGCCGTTCTCCTCGACCTTTTCGGCGATTCCGCTCATTTTGTAGCGGTTCTGCCAGTCGTTGCCGCAGGTGTGGTCGAAACAAAGCACTTCCTTCGCGCCCGCCTCAAAACATTTTTTGACGACGAGCCCGACGAGGTCGGGGTCGGTGTTCGCGCCGACTTCCGGAGGCTGGTCCCAGCCGATGTTGGGCTTCACGACGACGGAGTCTCCCTTTTTGACGAACCTGCCCATGCCTCCCATTTCGGCTATTCCGCGCTCGAACATTTCGGAGGCCGTCGCGCCGTAGAGCGCCACTATGTCGAGCGGCTTTCCTGCCGCCTGTTTGGCCTGGGCGAAAAGTTCCCCAGAGAACGGCAGCGCGGCCGCCGCCGATCCAAGGGCCGTCTTGACAATAAATTCTCTTCTTTTCATGCGCCGGATTATTGCCGGAATTTTGCGCCCCTACAAGCCAAATATAACGGCGGAAATTTAAATCGGTTGCAAAAGGCGCCGGAATCCGTCCAATTTCAAAAATCGGCAAAAATGGATTTTATTAACGGAATTTTTTCGTCGGGGTGGCAGTTCGCGGCTCTCGCGTTTTGCGCGCTGCTCATCGGATTTTCAAAGACGGGCGTCCAGGGGGCGGTCGTCGTTTCGATTCCCATGATGGCGATGGCGTTCGGCGCGCGGGAATCGACGGGGGTTATCCTTCCGATGCTATGTTTCGCGGATCTGATCGCCGTTTTGCATTACAGGCGCGACGCCGACTGGCGGATTGTGGCAAGGCTGCTGCCGAGCGCGGTTGCCGGATTTTTTGCGGCTTTGGCGGTCGATGCGGCAATTCCGCGCGAAAGTTTCGGGGCGCTCATGGCGCTTTGCATTTTTGCGGGCCTTGCGGTGATGTTTTTTGCGCGCGGGGAGCGGGCGCGAAGAATGGCGCGCTCGGGCGCGTGCGCCTCCGCATTCGGGGTTCTCGGCGGGTTCACAACCATGATAGGCAACGCGGCGGGCCCCGTGATGTCGGTCTATCTGCTTTCGGCGAATCTCCCCAAACGCTCGTTCGTGGGGACTTCCGCGTGGTTCTTTCTTCTCGTAAACTACATGAAAATTCCATTGCAGGTTTTTGCGTGGGACAATATCGGAGCCTCCGCGCTCAAGGCGGGCGCATGCGGCATACCGTTCATATTCGCCGGAGCGTTTTTGGGAGTGTTGTTGGTAAACCGCGTGCCCGAGAAATTTTTCCGCGCGCTCGTAGTTATCTCCACAATAGCGGGCACGATAGCAATGGTCGCGTAGAAAGCCGCGTATGCGCGCCCGTTTTCATTTGGCGCCCTATGGGAGGCTAAAATTTGGCAGTATGACTTTTTAAGGGAGTGGCTTGGATAAGAGGAGAGAAACGGAAGCCGGAGCGGTGTGATATGCTATAAAGATTCTTTTTAATCGGGCGTTAAGGAATTTCCTGACGGTTTTCCTGCGCGGGATTTGCGGGGCGCTTTATAGGAGGGGAAAGCTTGGATAATATTATGGATTGTTTAATCGAAAGGGCGCGGAGGGGCGGCGGAGATTGCTCGGAATCCGTGCGGTATTGGCGTTCGGCTTGCGGAAGTTTTAGGCGCCGGCATTTAGCGGCGGCGGACGTTTGAGCCGCTTGAAAATTTCGCTTTCCGGCAGGCGGCGAAAGCGAGGGCGGACGCCCCCAGAAACGCCGCGCAGACCGAAGGTTCCGGTATTTGAGAAACATTCCACGCTATCGCGAAAGTTTCGCTTTCGGCGTCTCCGTAAACCAGGTCTTTGAATACCACTTCAAGCCTGTATTCCCCCTCCCGTTCGAGCTCCAGAAACAGGTGTTCCACATTGTTGTATTCCGAAACCGACTGCGCCACTAGAATTTCTCCGCCGTCGCCCAGATACCAGAGGCGCAAGTCGAGGTTGGAAAAATGCGAGTTTTCCGCGCTTATCGCCGACACGTTGCCGCTGCCGTCGTACGTTATGCCGTCGATTTCCGCGCCCACATTCCAGCAAAGAGTGGCGGCAAATTCCAGATTGGCCGCCGCGCTGAAATCGTAGAAAACCGACTCGCCTTTCACCGCGTTCTCGAGAAACGAAGTCTCGCCGAAACCGCCGTATTGCGCGAGGGCTTCTTCCGCGTTCAGCGCGCCCGCGCCCGAATGGTAGTCGAGAGCCTGGCTCGTCGAGAGAACTCCCCCGTATGTTTTGCCGTTTACCGTCGCGGATTCCAAACGGCTGCCGTTGTCCCAGCCGTCCGTTTTAGACGCCGAGTTCAATAGCACGGCTTTTATCAGCCTCGCGTCCCTGCTGTCGTCCGGCATTGACGTCTCCTTGGAATACGAGACCATGAGCGCGGCCGCGGAAGATACTATCGGGGCGGCGAAGCTCGTCCCCGAGACGTTGCCGAGGCTTCCGTCCTGTTTGACTGTGTACACAGTGCCGGGCGCCGATATGTCCACGGCGCTCACGACGCCCTTTGCGGTTTCGCCCGTTATGGGGTTGTAAAAGTCGTTGGGGCCGTAGGAGCTGAAAGTCGCCGCGGTTTTGAAGCCCGCGGATATGTCGAGGGCTCCGACTTTTATGACGTTCATATTCTTGTACGGCGAGGCGACGCGCCCCGGTCCCTCATCGCCGTTGTTCGATGCCGCCCCGACAAAAACCGTCCGCGCATTTTTTGCGGCGTAAGAGTCCAAGACCGCCCCCGCCATGAATGCGCTTTCCCCGGAGTTTTCGAACGACGACGAAATCACGTCCGCGCCGTTGGAAAAGAATTTTTCGTAGGTTTGGAGAATGAGCCTGTCGGAGGTGAGGAGCCCGTCCTCGGCGACTTGCCCCGCGGTATAGTTCGCCCGCCACGCGATCCCCGTTGATACTTCCTGGTTTTCGCAGGATTCGTTGTATCCCGCCATGACGGAGAGGGTTTCGTACGGATGAGCCGACCCGTACCGCCCCGACGTTCCCTCCGGCAGATAAGTCGAGTAATTTGAGTCTTTCAGAAAAACGGAATACTCGGGCGCTTCCTCCGCGGAAACCGAATAGTATTCCAAATTGGCGACATTTGCCCCCTGCCCGTAGATTCCGATCCGGTAGAAGGCGTCCGCTCCGGTGAATTCCGCCAAATTCAGAAGCGAAGAATCGGGCATTTCGCACACGGCGGCGAAGATTCGCCCCGAAAGCAGGCCTGCAGCCGCAAACGCCGCCGCGCGGCCGGTTATATTGAAAATGGGTTCCGCAAATTTCATAAATGTTTTTGAGGCGCGACTGTACTTTTTGAATCGCGCGGCGGTCAACACCGGATTTGAAATTTCTTTTTTTTTGCGCCCCATGCGGCGCGGGAATCCGCCCGCGCGCGGGATAAAAAAGCGGGCCCCCGATCGGGCGCCCGCATGGCTGTTTTAAATTCCGGCGCATGCGCCCGATATGTCAAATGCCGAACAGGGCGTCGCCGCCGAGCATTTCCTCTATGAGCGTCAGGCGGTTGTATTTGGCCGTGCGGTCCGAGCGGCTCATGGAGCCCGTCTTGATCTGCCCGGCGTTTGCGGCGACAGCGATGTCGGCTATCGTCGTGTCTTCCGTCTCGCCCGAGCGGTGCGATATTATCGTCGCATATCCCGCGCGCTTGGCGGTTTCCACCGCCTCAAACGTCTCGGTGAGCGTCCCGATTTGGTTGACCTTCACCAGAATCGCGTTGGCGACCCCGAGCTTTATGCCCTTTTTTAGGAATTCCGGATTTGTGACGAACAGGTCGTCGCCCACGAGCTGCGTCGTGCCGCCGAGCGCCGCGGTGAGCTTCTTCCAGCCCTCCCAATCGGATTCCGCGCAGCCGTCCTCGACCGACCAGATCGGGTACTTGGCTTTCAGCTGCGAGATGTAGTCTACCATTCCGGCGGCGTCGCGCTCGGAGCCGTCCGATTTTTTGAACGTATATTTGCCGGTCTTGGGGTCGTAAAATTCGCTAGACGCTATGTCGAGCGCCATTACGACGTCTTTGCCGAACTTGTAGCCGGCCTCTTTGGAGGCTTTTGCGATAGCCTCGATCGCTTCGTCCGCGCTCTTGAAATTCGGGGCGAATCCGCCCTCGTCGCCCACCGCCGTCGACAGGCCGTTGGCTTTCAGGACCTTTTTGAGGGAGTGGAAGATTTCGGCCCCCATGCGGACGGCCTCGCGCATATTGCGCGCGCCCTTGGGGACAATCATGAACTCCTGTATGTCTATGGGCGCGTCGGAGTGCGCGCCGCCGTTTATGACGTTCATCATAGGCAGCGGGAGGGTGCGCGCGTAAAATCCGCCCAGATACCTGAACAGAGGAATTTCGAGCGCGTCGGCGGCGGCTTTTGCGACCGCCATTGAGACCGACAGAATCGCGTTTGCGCCAAGCCTGCCCTTGTTGGGCGTGCCGTCGAGCTCGCGCATTGTTTTGTCTATTCCGATCTGGTCGAGAGCGTCCGCCCCGCGCAGGGAGTCGAATATCCTGCCGTTGACGTTTGATACCGCCCTCGTGACGCCCATTCCGCCGAAGCGCGCGCGGGCGTTTTTCCCCGCTCCCCTCGCGGAGCCGTCGCGCAGTTCGACGGCCTCGAATTCGCCTGTGGACGCCCCCGACGGCACGGAGGCGACGCCGACCGCGCCGCACGAGAGCTCGACGCGCGTTTCAACTGTGGGATTTCCGCGCGAATCTATTATTTCGCGCGCGCGTATTTTTTCTATGCTTGTCATAATGCGCAATTATGACACGCCCGTCGCGCAAATGTTCGATGCGGCGAACTTTTTTTGCGCCCGCGCCGCGGCGCGGGCGGCGACGTCGGGTAAATGTTGACATCCTCCGCGCGCGCCTTAATTGATAGGCGGATATGAGAGCCGGTATCGTCGATATGGGATTTGAAGTTTTTGAGCGCCGCGCGGAGCTGAAAAAGACCCTCGCGTGCGCGGTGTTCGAGGGCCTTTGCGCAAACGCCGGCAGGCGGATTTTGTGCGACTTTTCCGCGGGCGCGCAAAATTTCGACGGCGCCGACTTGATAGCCGCGTCCGCGGCTTTGGCGGAAATATTTCTCGAATCGGGTGCCGCGGGCAGGGTGGGGATCGCCATACCGCCGTCGTTCGTCGCGTGCGCGGCCAACTACGCCTGCCTGCTCGCGGGCGCGGTTCCCGTGAACCTCAATTTCACGCTGGGGGCGGTGGCGGCAAAGAGCTGCGTGGAGACCGCCAAGATTTCCCGCATGGTGTCGGCGTCCCCGTACAGGGAGAAAATCTCGAAGGCAAACCCGTCGTTTCCGTGGGCGGACAGCGTTATGGACGCCGCGGAAATTCTCGCATCTATTCCCGTCGCGCGCCTCGGCTTCTGGCGCGAAAAGGCGGCGTGCGGCCCGGCGGAAATCCTCTCGGCATTCGGGCTGAAAGAGCTTTCCGGCGACCCCGCCAAAGAGGGGACTCTCGTCTTTACGAGCGGCAGCGAGGGCGCGCCGAAAGCGGCGGTTCTCACCGAGCGCAACATAATCGCCAACTGCCTGCAAACAAAGCTCTGCGGGCTGTTTGAGGACGGCGACGTATTGCTCGCGAACCTTCCGATATTCCACAGCTTCGGGCTTCTGTTCGAGGTGTGGTACATGGCGATAGCCGGCCAGCCCACGGTGTCGCTCGCAAGCCCCCTCGACATAAAGAGCAATATCCGCGCCGTTCGCGAGACGCGGGCGACGGCCATCATCGGCAGCCCGACGTTTTTCCGCGCCTACATAAAGCACGCCGACCCGTCGGACATGGCGTCCATACGCAAGGCGGTCGCGGGGGCGGAAAAGACGCCCGCGGGCTTCCACGAGCTCTGGAACGGGAAGTTCGGCGACACGTACCGCGAGGGCTACGGGCTCACCGAGGCGACCCCCGTCGTTGGGGTCAACCTGCCCGAGCGCGATTTCGGCTGGTATTCGACGGGTTCGCGCAAGGGCTCGATAGGCAAGCTGTTTCCCGGAATGCGCGCAAAAATTCTCGACCCCTCGACGCTCGAGCCGCTGCCGTTCGGGGAGCGCGGGCTGCTCGCGCTAAGCGGCGCAAACGTGTTTGCGGGGTATCTCGACAATCCGGAGGCGACGTCCGCCGCGCTTAAAGGCGGGTGGTTGGTGACGGGCGATTTGTCGAGGCTCGACGGCGACGGGTTTTTGTACATAGACGGCAGGCTTTCGCGCTTCTCGAAAATCGGCGGGGAGATGGTTCCGCACGCCACGGTGGAGGCCGCGTTGAACTCGGCGCTCGGCTATTCGGGTTCGGACGTTCCGGCGCTCGCGATTTCCTCGCGGCTCGACGAGGGAAAAGGGGAGGCGCTCGTGCTTGTCGCGGCGGCTGACATATCGCTTGCGGACGCCAAAGACGCCCTGCGCAAGGCGGGAATCAGCAACCTTTGGATGCCGAAACATCTCGTGCGGGCGGACGCGATACCGCTGCTTCCAAGCGGGAAGCTCGACTTGGAGAAACTTTCGGAGCTCGCGAAGGGGCGGTAGGCATTTTTTGTTTTTGCGCGGCGGATTCGCGAGGGAAAGGAGAGCCGCCGCTTGCTTATGGGGGCGGTTTGCGCGCGGTTTCCGCGGGCGCGGAGAAGGCTGGTTGCGCTGCGCGGCGCGGGCGGAACGCTTTGAAATTTTTTCCGAAAGTCCGGCTTGCCGCGGGGCGGCGGCCCGTTTTGCGCCGCGCGTAAAAGCCGCGCGCGAACGGGCGCCGGAATTTTCGGAGGGCGAGGGCGCTGATAGCTTTTGCGGCGCGGTGAATCCGAAAATTTCCGTTTTCGGAAGGAAAATAATGGGGAATAGGCAACCGTTAAGATTAATTGCTTGACATTATTAAAGGTATTTTATACTCGAATATCGTTATGAAAACAAAATTTGCGCTTTCCATTTCTCTGGCGTTGTTGCATTTTTCGGCGGTTCTCGCCTCCGCCGACACGTTTTTCTTTCTCGCCCCGTCCGGAGAGCAAAACGTGAACGACATGAGCCTCTGGAAGCGTTTTTCGACTTATAACGGCAGCGGCGATACCTGGGAGTTTTACGTATTTCCAGAGGGCACGGACGACAGGATAACTCTGGACAAGGGCAACCACGCGGCGGGCGCGATAGGCGCCGACCAGTCGCAGAGCATAACGGCGGATTCCGACGTTATCATAAACAGGTACAAGCTCGGAGAAGCGCAATCCGACGGCTCGGTGGCGTTTGGCGGATCGACAATCGAACCCAGGCCTTTGGTTTTCACCGACAGTTTTACGGCGCGCAACATGAGCGTGAGGATAAACGACCGCTTGAACGTCAACTTCGCGGACGCCGAAGAGATAAATATCAATCTCGCGTCCGTTAATTTCTCTCAAATAGCGCACACATATTTGGCGAAGACGACCGCGGGGAGGGTGAACATAAACGTCTCCGGGAATTTTGCATTTACCTGTCCGGGAGGGCAGAGCGGTTGCAATCTGGACATAGGCGCATACGACGGGTTCATAGACAGCGTGTCCGCGGACTCTTTCAATATGCGCGAGGATGCGCTCGACTTGACCGTAAACATGTATGCGTACAAAACGGATTTCGCGAGCACGAGGATAACGAATACTCTGGATGGCGGAAAAACGACCCTCGTTTTGAACGTCGGGAAACTCGACCCGCTCGAATCGGCGATATATTCGCTGGGCACGGCGCGCAAGAACGCGGGCGACGCGATAGTCGTGGATTTCGGAATGGTCGACCCCGGAAGCCTTTCCGCGGGAGAATATAAAATAGTCTCCGTCGACGAATGGTCGGAGGGCTTTGCGGATAGCGGCCTTTCGGACTTCGACTTGCGCGCGGACATATTCGACGCCTACGGAATCGAACACAACTTTGCGTGGGACGGGCAAAACTTGACGCTCACAGTCGTTCCCGAGCCCGCCGCGTTCGCCGCAATGTTCGGGCTGCTCGCGCTTCTGTTTGCCGCCCTCCGCGGAAGGAAGCGCAGTTTCAGGTAGAGCGTCCGAAAATTTTTCCGCGCTCCCGATTGGGAGTTCGGGGGAATCTCGGGTAAAAGTCGCGCGGGGATTGAATCCTCCGCGCTTTTTTTTGGGGGAACATCGCCTTTCGGCATTTTTCGGGAAGATCAGGCATTTTTGCGGAAAGATCAGCCGGCGCTTTTATCATCTTCTCCGCTTTCGGGCTCCGGTTCGGATTCGTCGAATACCGGCGTTATGGAGGCCGTCGCGGAATAGGACGCCGAAACTCCCGCCGGCGCCTCGGTGAGCGATTTGCTGACGAGCAGGAAGATTTCCGTAGTCTTGCCGAAAATCGTTATGGGCACTTTTGAATAAAGGTCGAGCAGGTGTTCGGGACCGTAGAGCGCGGAGCTCGAGAGCAGCAGCAGATCTTCGCCGAAATATATGTTGAGCGGAAAGGCGAACATTCTTTCGGCGTAGTCCCCCGGAGGGTTTTCCTCCGGAAGCATTATGGGATAGTACACCGTGAACCCGTAGTGCGGCGTGTATTTTTCCCGCTCCATCGCAAGCAGCGACACGCCGTTTGCCGCGCACCTTTTGTACGGCTCGAGGCTCGCCGTGCAATTCGCGGCGGGGCGGAGGTCGTCGTAGCGCTCGTCGACGTCGGCGTAAACGGTGTCGCCCGCGGAATATTTAACCGAAATCGACATATCGAGGTCGAGGCTTTTGAGCGACCAAAACACGCGCACGGCCTCCGCGAGCGTGAACGGCCCGAGGGCCGTTTCGTCCTCGGCGACGGCCTCCTCTTTCGGCGGGATCGGAAAGGGCGACGGAAATACGAAGCTCTTCACGCTACTCCACCTCCACAGGCTCGGTCATTAGGGCGTCCGCCTTGGCGAGCTTCGCGTTTTTGACGACGTATATTTCGCGCATTTTCGCCGCGCCCTTTCCGTCGAGCGACTGGGCGTCGAGCTCTATCGACCCCGGGGTTTCCTCCTCTTCCGCCGATTTTACGACGAGCTTGGAGTATTCCGCGTCTCCCTGCCCGCCGTCGCTTTCGGAGTCCATTCCGGAGAAATACACCCTGTTTGCCGCGGATATGCCCCCGCTCTTGGAATTGTTTGAGTACGGCACGACGCGCGGCCTGCCGATTCTGAACATCTCCGAAATCCTGTCCGGATACAGGTGTGTCGGCGGGCCGAACTTTACCGTGAGCGTGCCGCTTTCGAGATCCTCGACCGTTGAGCACACGGGCGAATCCATCGTCTCCCATTCGCTCCGCCCGCCCGATATGCGGATTTTTGCGGCGGCGAAATCGTCGGCGTCAGCCCCGAAAATTTCGGCGGAGCCCTCGTACTGCATGGCGCTTGCGGCGTCGTACACGGCTTTGGCGAGGCCCGACGGCACGGGTTCGGCGTACTGCGACGTGGAGCGCACCGCGTAGGTGCCGGTGACGGCGTTGGTGGCGACAAACCGCACGCCGATTTCCCTTTTCACGACGGAGCCGCTTTTGTCCGTGTACTGCACGACAGCGTCCACGCGCTCGCGGGAGGCGAGAAAATTCATCGACGGGTGTATTGTGCCGGAGACGAGAAAGCGCGGAAGTTCCTCGGAATCGTCCTGCCTTTTTGAAGAGAGCACTTCGAGGTCTTCGGCGTCGGAGAGCGCGGGTATTCTGTCGCGCCACCACTGCGCGCTGTTTGGCTGTATGCTGCGGCATTCGATCTCGTATATCTGGCAGGAGCCCTTCATTCCCGCGAGCTCGACGCTCATTACGACGGCGTTTCTGCCGCCGTATGCGGCGTCGGGCGGGTAGTTGTCCTCTTCTACGGTGAGCCACGAGTTCGCGCCGTCGGAGTGCTCGCTCTCGTATTTTATCGAAACCGCCGATACCGCGAGGTCTGGGCGAGAGCCCACTTTGACGCTCTTAACGAGCCCCGAGGACAGGTCTATCGTCTTGGAGGGGAGTTCGGAGCGCGGAAGAACCGAGAGCTCCGGCAGCGCGCCCGACGAGTAGTCGAAGTGCGCGCCCGTGTCGGGCAGCCATTTGAGAACGCGCGCCGCGGCTTCCGCGCATGTGAGGTCTTTTGCCTCGTCGAGTGGCATTTCGGCGTCGGCGACTATCTCGCCTACGGAAAATTCCGCGCCCTTGGAAACCGCGTATCCGAAAATGTCCGCGAGCTGGCCGGCGACGCCGACTTTCTGCGACTGCGAGTTTTGCCCGAGCACTACTTTGCTCCTTTGGCAGTCCTCCAGCACGGCCGCCCCGGATTCGCTGATTCGCGCGGCCTTCCATGTCTGCTGGTAGACGATGCTTTCGAGGTCGAACCACGGGCCTTTGGCGACGATTTCCACGGAGTCGTCCGCGCCGCCGAGCTTTGCGTCCAGCCGGGCGATTCTGCCCCTGAACTTGCGCTTTTGGTCCGCGTACACTTCGATAGTCTCGCCGGCGGAAAATCCGGAGGCTTTCGAGGGGTCGGCGAAGACTGCGCGAAATTCGTCAGCCGCCGACTTTTTGCGCGTTATTTTTGCGCCCGAGAGCGTCAGCTCCGAAAACGGCGCGTCTGTTCCGCCGCGGCGTATGAAGTATTCCATTTTCACATTCCCGATTTGAGGGTTTCGAGCTGCGAAGATATTTCCGCGATTGCCGCCTCCGCGTCGGCGAGGCTTTTTTCGAGCGCGTCGAGCTGCCTGCGGATTTCGTCGAGCGCGGAGTCCACTATCCTTTCAATTTCCTCGCTATTCATGCGACGCCTTTCTTGCCTTGAATTCGTATTTGGAGTTCGTTATCGCGCCGTTTGCCGACACGCGGATTTCGGAGAGCGCGCAGTCTGACAGCGAAACCGCCCTTCCGATTTCGGGCGCGCAAAATTCGAGGTCCGCCGGCAGCAGGGCCTCTATTTGCGCCGCGTGCGAGAGCGCGAAGACCTCGGCGTCCCCGGGCGTGGGGTGCGCCCTCTCGATTTCGAACGTCGCCGTCACCGACGAGTTGCCGCGGTCGAACACGAGCGCGTTCGCGGAGTTTATCGCCGCCTCCGTTTTTGTCGCGCGCTTCGTGCGCACGAGCAGGTTTTTGGGCTCCTCGCCGTTCGCGTTGAGCGGCGTCTGCGATATGGTTATTTTCATTGGAGGACGGACTGGGCGCAGAAGCGCATTGTTATCTTTTCGGACTGCGAGCCGCATTTGGACTCGCTCCACGGCGAGTTTTCGGCGAGGGATATCCTTCCGTATCCGCACTCGACGGGCGCGTTCGCACCGTGCAGCGCGCGAGAGACTATCTCGCACGCGGTCAGCAGGGAGGGCGCGTTCGGGGCGGCGAATTTCGCGCGCTCGGCCTCGACCCTTAGCTCTACGTTCGAGAACGTCGGCCCCGCGGCGTATTTTGACGCGGAAGTCGGCATTGGCCTCATCACCCTTATTTCGATGCCTTCGGGCGATCCGCTTTCGGTTTCGGACAAGTCGCCGTCGGCGCGGATATACGCGAATTTTAGGTCGTTCAGCGACTTCAGCATTTCGCACACGGCCTTTTGCAGGCGTTCGAGCGTTCCCATGTCAGAGCCCCCGTGTGGATTTTCTCGTCGCCACGCGCCGCGCGGCTCCGAAGTTCGCGCCCTTCCTGGGCAGGCCAGTGCGCACTCCGAAGAGCGGAGAACTCACCGGCAGCTCTCCCCGCGCCACCCGCGCGAGCGTTTCCCTCGCCTCGTCCGCGAGCCTGCACTGCCTGTCGGTCAGCTCCATCTGCGGAAGCCGCGTTTGCAGCGCCTCCGCCGCCAGCCGCAGGGCGCATTCTTTCAGCTCCGGAGGAATCCGCGAGTGGTCGGGGTCGATGGCGTTCAGCCCCGATGCCGCAACCTCCGCGCGGATGCGCACGACTACGGAGTCGAGAATTTCGGCGGCGGGCTCCCTCCCGGGGGATTTCAGCGACTGCGCCTTGAGTATTTCGAGCTGCGGCTTGTTAAGCGCGCATTCGAGGTCGGATGTTTTAAGGTTTATCCAGTCCATTTCGGGAAGTCGGGGCGGGGGACGGCGGAACCGCCCCCCGCGTTTTTGTTACGCTCCTTTCTTGACCGAGAGTTTGCGAACGCCGAGCGAGCTCGTTGCCACGATGCTCGAATAGTGTTCGACGGTGATGTCGGTGTACTTGGCGCGCTCGTCGCAGTACACCCTGAACGCTCCGCCCTCCTCTGTCGGCGTGTAGAACCGTTTGAGGTTTGAGGGCTCGTCCTTTGAGAGCGAATTCTGCGCGTAGAAGGCGAATACGCAGTCCCCGAGGATTTTGCTCTTCGCGTCGGGCGCCGACTGGTAGCGCGACGACAGCACTTCGCATGCGTCGAGCATGAACTTGCCGGCGAGCTCGTCCTTCGCCATGGCCGCGCCCTTGAAGGCGACCGCGCTGTTCTGGGACTCGAGAGCCGTCATGCGCAGATCCCACGCGCTCTCCCCGAAGAGCAGGCGGTTGGGGCGCACGCCGCTCTCGTCGGCGGCGAGCATCAGCATTTCGCGGATGTCGGCGTCGGGGTTTGAGTCGGCGTCCCACGTCTTGGGGGACTCGTCCGCGGCGGCAATGGCGTCGATGGCGGCAACCGCCCTGCGGAGCTCGTTGCGCAGAAGCCTTTGCAGGAGCATCTGCACGTACCTCTCCTGCCAGTCGTCGCCCGCCACTTCGTCGTGGTCGACGCGGATGGTGAGGCCCTTGTTGATGGTTTTTTCGTTCACCGACTCTCCGGAGTAGCTGACGCGCTTGAACTCCGCGCCCACCGCGCGCACGTCGTCGCTTTCGGAGTAGAACGCCTGGGCGTTGTCGCTCTTTTTAAACTCGAACCTTCTGCCGACCGCTATGGGAGGGGCGATGAAGTCGAGGAGTTTGGAGGCGTTTTCGGGATCGGTCCAACCGACCGTGAAGGCGGTGAGCGCTTCGGAATAGTTGCCGGCCGAAAACCTGTTTTCGTTTGCTGTCGTTATTTCGGGCATTGAGTTTTCCTTTTAGTTTTTGCGCAGAACCATCCACGCGATTTTAGTGGACGAAGCCGTTCCCGCGGCGTCGAGCGAGAACGTTATCCCGCCGTCCGACACGATGGCGGACACCGACTTTTCCGATCCTCCGGCCGACGCGATGGAGGCGAACGCTATGTCGCCCTCGCCGAGTTCGCCCGAGGCGAGTGTTTCGGACGAGGTTGCGCCCGTCCAGACGTACAGCCCGCAGGAGTGCACCTGCCAGGCGCGCTCGCCGAAGCCTTGCGGGTCGATTTCTACGGGGCATCCGGCCGCCGCCGAGCAGAGGGCGACGCCGACCTTGTAGGCGCCGTCGCCGGCGACGGGGCTGACCTTGCCGCCCGCCGAGGCGTAGAGCGAGTCTCCCGCGGAGACGTTGGCGGAGGTTCGGCACACGAAAGTGCTCTCCGCGCACCCCGGGAGGGCGACGCTTACGGAGTCTCCCTTGGCGCCTTCGTCGAGGCACACGCCTATCGGCTTTTTGGAGGCGGAGGCGATGACGAACTCTCCGTCGTTTTCGCCGGCCGCCACGAGCAGGTTTTGAGAGTCCACGGCCTCCGCTGCCCTCATGGTCACGGAACCCGCGTGGGTGCCTTCGGCGATGTTGCAGAAGGCGGGGCCGCCGCGTCGGGCTCCGGCGATTGCGCGGAGGGTCGCAGCGGCAATGTTTTTGGTTTGCTTCATTTTATTCCTTTTGTTTGGGGGTTGTGAAATGCGAACTGCCTTCGTATGGCGGCAAAGCTCTTTGAGTAGGGTTCGCCGAGCTCTTTCGAGCGGCGTGCGGCGAGGTCGGCCATCTCCCTCGGGGATATTTTTTTCGGAGCGGGGTTGCGGCTTTCGCTGCCGCCGGTTTTTGCGGAGGGTTTTGCGAGCCTCATGCGGGCTTCCACCGTCGCCGCGCGCGACAACTCGCCGAGCCTGCGCGCGGACTCGGAGCATTTTTGCGCGCGCTCCGCGGCGGATTTTGCGCGGCGCGATATTTCCTCCGCTTTTTCAGCCCGCGTTCTGGCGGCGCTTAGGCCCGCGGGGAGCGCGCGCACCACGCGCCCGCTCTCCGGAATGTTGGGGTTGTTCGTCAGCCCCGCCGATATGAGCTTTATTGGCCGGAACCGCCCGTCTGGAAGCTTTTGCATCCTCCAGCGCGGTGACATGGATTTCAGCTTGCCCGACGAGATTTGCCGGAAGGCCTCCTCCGTATATTTCGTCTCAACGCCGATGCCGTCGCCGAGCGAGAATATGCGCGATATTTTTCCCACGGGGCGCGCCTTGGAGCGCGGGGACTCGTCGGGGTGCCCGACGTATACGGGAATCCCGCAGCCGACGAGCGCGGAGAATCTGGCGGCGCTCTTCATGCTCTCGAGCGACTTTTCGTCCACGAGCTGCATTCCGAGCCTGTGCGGCCATTCCCCGTAGGGGCTGAGAACCTGGACGAGGGGCCTGTCAAATTTCGCCTTCATCTGCGTCTTTCGTTCCGGTTTTTTTCGCGGATTTTCCGGCGCCTTCCAGCGGGAAGGCGAAGTGGCGCGCAAGCTCCGTCGGGTCGGGCTTCAAGCCGATGGCGCAGAGCCTTTCGATTATTTCGAGCTCGTGTTTGCGCTCTTCGTAGTCGGGGAGTTTCAGCCTGAATTTAGCCAGCGCAACCGGATCCCCGTGCGCGAGCCTTACCACCGCCGCGTCGATTTTGCGGTTGAGCGTCTCGGCGACGTTGGCGGCGTCGTCCTCCTCGATGAGGGATTCCTCGTACCACTGCATGTTCGCTCCCACGCTGTCTGGCGCGCTGAAAGTGGAGAGGTCGCCGCCGCGCCAGAGCGAGCCCATCATTCTGTCCACGCGCTCGACGAGGGCGGGGTAGGGAAGCTCTCCGCGCGTCGATACGTCGATGGCGTCCATTTCCGTGCCCTCGGAGAATACCGCGTGGAACTCCGCGCCGAATTCCCGCACGGCGTCGCAGACGCTTTCCCATTGGGGCGTTCCGGGAAAGGCGTCGGTTTTCGCCTTTATCCCGGGCATTCCGTTGCGCTCGCAGTATATGAGCCAGTCGCGCAGCGGAAGCTGCTTGAACAGGTACGCTATGGACGAGGCGAACATCAGCCCGTCGCCGCAGGTGACGAGCCATTCGTCGGGGTCGAGCTCCGCGCCGTCGGCGAGCTGCCCCTCCCTCTCGAGAATCCGCAGGCGTTTTTGCGTGTTTTCGAAGAGCCATAGAGGATACTGGGTGAATATGCCCCTGACCCTTCCGTTGTCGTTCTGAAATTCGATTTTGTGGACGCTGTACTTCATCGCCACGCAGTCCATCATCTGGCTTACGAGCAGGCGCAGCCCGCCGGATTCGTTTTCGTCGCGGAAGGATTTTGCGCGCAGGGTGGAGTAAAAGTCGCGCAGCGTGCGCATGTGTTCGCGCGCTTTCGGGGAGTCCTCGAGGGGGACTATTTCAAAGTCGAGGCGCGACACCGACTTTTTGCGCTTGAGGTTCAGCCCGCAGATGGCGTCGTCTCGCGAGAGGATCGCCTCGAATATTCTGGCGGCGGAGCCGAGTCGCCCGTTTTCAAATGCTTCGAGCGCCCTCGACAGGGTTTCGGGGCGCAGGTTTCTGACGGGGCTCGTCCGCCGCCCCTCCGCGCGGAGGTATGAATTTGCCGATATGGGTTGTGCGTTCATGGGCGCACAATATCGCATTTTGGAGTTCCGCGCAAATTTACTTTGGGAGTTTTGGATTCGCCGAAAATTTTTGAAGTTTTTGAGGCGGGCGGGCGCGGTGGATTTTAACCGTTAAACTTTTCGCCGCCGCATTTTTGTTGAAAGCCCGCGCGGAGGCTTTAAAATCGCGCGCCATGATAAGTTTTAATTGTCGCGTTTTAACGGGAATTTCCGCCGCGGCCTGCATTTTCGCCGCGGGTTGCGCCTTTGCCGGCGGGGATGGGACGCCCGAAAATCCCGTTCCGCAAAAGGAAGCCGCGGCGCCGGCCGAATCCCCCAAGTACTCCTTGTCCGACTACCGCAACTTTTTCGGCATGTGCTGGTCGGCGGATTCCAACGCGGACTTGCTCGACTATGCGCGGCAGATGGGGCACACGCACGTCGTATACCGCAAAGGCATGGAAAACCTGCCGCAGGCAAAGGGCATGAAGTTCTTCATAGAGGATCCCGAGTTCGGCGCGCGCCGCAGGATGCTCGACTACGGCAAAAAATATTCGCAGTCGGAGATAGACGACATACAGGCGCACTATGTCGTGATATGCCACGACAAGGAGTTCCCGCACAACATGGCGTCCTCGTGGTTCGTTCCGCCGAACACGCGCTCGCTTACTCTCGACTTCCAGCAGCAGGCGGTCATAGACGACGTCGTCGGCAGGCTCGTAAAGCGCATAAAGGGCATCGAGAAAAAGAATCCGGACTTCAAATTCGCGGGGTTTACATGGGACGTTCCGCACCCGAGCGGCAATTTCCGCCTGCCTCCCAAGCCGCATGTCAAAGACATACACAAGGCGCAGGGCAGGGAGGTGACGCTCGCGCACTGGACAGGCAAGGACAGCAGCATTCCATTCAAGGGCCGCACGCACGAATACGAGACGTATTCGGAGGGAAAGCTCGCCTTTTACGACAAGCTAAGGCGCGAGGGCGCGAAGATAAACCCGGACGTCAAGATGATGTCGGAGCCCTATAAGTTGTACGAGGGCTGGATAAGGCGCATAACTCCGGAGCTCGCCGAAAAGATGAAGTCTCGCGGAATGGAGGGATACAGGTTCGATTTCCTCTGGCAGGAGGGCGACGGGGACGCCTTCGTTACCGACGAGCGCATTTTGGAGGGCGGCTACGACCGCGCGCACGTGGGCTCCTCAACCCCCAACATTTCCGACACCGGCAGAATGCTCGCCGAATCCGTCGCGGCGGCGACAAACGGATCGTGGACGGCGTGGTACGGCAGGGCGGGGGGAACGGTAAATTCTCCCAATTACAAACATATGCGCGAAATCCCCGCGCGCCTGAAACTGTTCAAGGCGATTCCCACATGGGAAAACCTCAACAACACCCCCGTTTCGGAGCGCAAGTGGGACGCCGAAAAAAAATCGTACGACAGCCCGACCGCCCACATGGGCGAGGACTGCGTCTGGGGCAAGCACCCGCACGACGACAAAATGTTTTTGGTTTTCCTCTCCCCGAAGGCCGAGGCGCGCATTCCGAAGGGAAAGAAAGTCAAGGCGGTGTACGCGACCGACGGGCTCTTCCGGGAGCTCATGGATTTGCGCGAGCGCGACAGGGCCGCAAAAATAAAGCCGCGCGTGAGGGTTCTCGACGACAAGGTACGCCTGCTTTCCAACGACCTCATAAATGAGGGGCTCGTGCTTCACCTCGAGGACGCCTCGAAAGCGGAGGCCGAAAAATAGCCCGGGCGCGGCAGTCCGGGCATAACCGCCGCAGGCGGCGCAAGGAGGCTCCGGCTGAATCCCGCCCCGCGATGCGCAAAATAAAATGGAGACTGCAGGACGGCAGTCTCCATTTGTTTTAGCGGCGCGGATTTTGCCCCGCTACGCCGTGATTTCCACGCGGTTTCCCTCCGGGTCGGAAACGGCGCTCTCGTAATATCCGTCGCCGGTCATGCGAGGTTCGCCCAGTATTCGGTATCCGTCCCTCCTAAGTCTTTCGGTGACGGCGTCCACGTTTTCCCTCCCGCCTACGGATATTGCGAAGTGCGCGAGCCCCGCCGCGCTTTCGCCTCCGGCGGATTTTGCGGGGCCGCCGGCCATCAGTTCAATGCGCGCGCCGTCTCCGAGCGAGAGAAAATAGGAGGAAAAATTCTTCTTTGGATTTTCGTATTTGCCCCCGCTTGCGAATCCGAAATATTTTTCGTAAAATTCGCGCAGGAGTTCCAAATCATCCGCCCAAATCGCTATGTGGTCTATTTTCACGTCGTATTCCGGCGCGCCGCCTCTTTTGTCCTGCAAAACGCGGCGGCGCGCAGTCCGGCTTCCGGACGGAGGGCGGGTTCCGCCCTATGTCCGAGTTTTCAAAACGCTATTCCAGATAGAGCCCGTTTTTTATCTCGGGCTTATTTTCAAGCGCCCTCCACTTGGCGACGAAATCTTCTTCGTTTGAGGCGAAGAGCGGCGATATTTCCAAGTCGATTTCCGGCGCGCCGTCGGGAGCGGTCGGGACGCTCTCGCCGGCGGCTTTCAGCCAGCGCGCCGCCTGTTTTTTCTGGTCGTTTTTGCAGGTCAGCGGAGAGTCCACGCCTTCGGCGTTCTTGACGGGCGAAAATTCGTCGCCGCGCGCGCCCTCGATTATCACGGGGTTTTTCGCCATCGGCAGGGCGTCGAACACGAACATCTCAAACTTTATCCCGTTCGGCTTTTCGGGCTTTATCTGGTTGCCGTCGGCGTCGACGCATGGGATTTTCTTGTCCGCGCGGTGGAAGGGCAGCTTTGCGCCCTCTCCCGACCCGCCGAGCCTTTCGACGAAGGCGCGGTCGAGGATATGTATGGCCACGCTCCCGGCGCGGAATTCGAGCTGCCCGTTTTTGTCGAGCCGCTCCTGGTACTCTTTCGGCAGATCGGAATATTCCACGACGCGCATTTTGCCGCCGAGCTCGCAGAAGTGCCCGACCTTTTCGAGCGCGTAGGCTTTGGGAATCATCTTGGACGACATTTCCGAGCCGCTTTTTATGTGGAATCCGAGGAAGTACGGGTCGATGATGTTGACGAGCGGGTTGTCGACCTGGAAGTAGCTGATGCAGTCGATTCCGCGCTTTTTGAGCTCTTCCGCCGCCCCGCTGCGGCACATTCCGCGCAGGCATCCGCCGTGCCCGTCGGGGGTCATGGCGATTTTGCCCTTTTGTTCGAGGATTATTTTGCCGTTGGCGTCAACGGCGGGCATGAGCCCCTGCTTGAAGAAGATCACGCCGTTTCTGTCGAGCCCGAAGAAGGCGTTTTCCTCGAAGAACGCGCGGGTTGCGGCGTCGTTTATATGGCTTGTCATCACGAGCCACGGGATAGACACCCCGTATTTGCGCTGCGCCGAGAGGATTTTTTCGGCGAAGATTTGAAAGAGGCTCTTTTGCTTTACGGGCGAGACTTTGTAGAGGCCCTTGGGCGCGTTGAATCCGAGCCTCGTGCCCTGTCCGCCCGCGACTACGAACGCCGCGAGCCTGCCCGCGCGTATGGCGTCCTCGCCGATTTTTTTGGCTTCCGCCCACTCGGGGTCGGAGGCCTTGTCAGCCGGCAGCGGCTTGAACGGCGCGGGCGAGAGCTTGGAAAAGTCGATTCCCGCCTCCGCCGGAGCCGTCTTGAACACGAGCTCCTTCAAAAGCGAGCCGAGTTCGTCGAGATCGACCTGTTCGAGCTGCCCGAGCAGCGCATTCTTCGCGCCGTCGTCGAGCGAGTCGAAAAACCTGAACACGCCGCCCTGTCCGGCGGCTTCGAATTTTTCCCGAATTGTCATAAAGTTATTCCTTGGGGAAGCCGTTCGGGTTGTTCTTGTGCCATCTCCACGCCGTCTCGATTATTTCGCGCACGTCGGTGAACTTGATTTTCCAGGCGAGCTCGGACTTCGCCTTTTCCGAGTTTGCGTAGAGCGCGTCGGGATCCCCCTCGCGGCGCGGGCCGTAGACGACCGGAACTTTCAGGCCGGTCACTTCCTCGACGCCCCTGATGATTTCGTTGACGGAGTTGGGAGTTCCCGTTCCGAGGTTGTAGAAAGAGCCCGTCGAGGGGATTTCGAGGTTTTTAAAGGCGGCGATGTGCGCGCGGCAGAGGTCGTCGACATGGATGTAGTCGCGCAGGCAGGTGCCGTCGGGCGTGTTGTAGTCCTGCCCGAACACGTTTATCGAGGGTCTCTTGCCCATCGCGGCGAATATCGTAAGCGGTATGAGGTGAGTTTCGGGGGTGTGGTCTTCGCCTATGGTTCCGTCCTCGGCGGCTCCGGAGGCGTTGAAATACCTGAGCGCCACGAAGCTCAGCCCGTATGCGCGCGCGCACGCCTTCAAAAAGTTTTCGACGTCGAGCTTCGTCTGCCCGTAGGGGTTTATCGGCAGCTGCGGGTGGTCTTCCGTCAGAGGCAGCTTTTTCGGCACGCCGTAGGTGGCGCAGGTCGACGAGAACACGAACTTCTTGACGCCGCGCTCAATCATAGTCTCGATGAGGTTCACGACCCCCGAGAGGTTGTTGCGGTAGTACTTGATGGGGTTTTGCACCGATTCCCCGACGTTGATGAAGGCCGCAAAGTGCATTACGATGTCGATCTTTTCGGCGTCGAGAATTTTTCCGACCGTCTCCTTGTCTTCAAGGTTGCCCTTGTAGAATTTTACGCCCTCCCCGAGCGCGGCCCTGTGGCCGTACACGAGATTGTCGAGCACAACCGGCCTGTGGCCGGCTTCGATTAGCTGTCTTACGCAGTGGCTGCCTATGTAGCCCGCGCCTCCTATGACGAGTACGTTCATAATTTTTTCCGGTTGAAAATTTCCATGCTATGCGGTCTTGGCGCCGTCGCCCGACGCGCACGCGAAAATCATCGGCTTCTTCCCGAATTTCTTTTCGTATATTTGGGCTACCTCGTTCGCCTGCGTCTGGCTGAAAGTGTCGTCGGTAAACGCCATTACCGCCCCGCCGAATCCGCCGCCCGTAAGTCGCGCCCCGTAGACGCCCTCGACGCCCGAGACCGTGTCCACGAGGCAGTCGAGCTCTTCGCACGAATTTTCAAAGAGCGTCTTGGAGCTCTCGTGAGAGGCGTTCAGCAGCCTGCCGACGCTCGCGATGTCGCCGCGCTCGAGCAGCTCTTTGGCCTTCAAAACGCGCGCGTTTTCCTCGATGACGTGGCGGGCGCGGTTGTAGACCTTTTGCGAAAGCTTTTCTTTTGCGGCGTCGAGGTCGGACATTGTAAAGTGGCGGAGCAGGCGCATTTTTCCGCCCTCCGAGAGCACGCGCGCGGCCTCCATGCACTCGGCGTGCCTCTCGGCGTAAAGGCCGTCGACGAGCGCGTGCTTTTTGGTGGAGTTGAAGAGCCAGAAGCGGCATTTGTGCGGCAGCGGGAAGTTTGAGAACTCCTCCGTGAGGCAGTCTATGTACACGAGCGAATCCGCCTTGCCGTAGCCCGACACGCCCTGGTCGAGAATGCCGCATGGCATTCCCACAAAGAGGTTCTCGCTCTGGCGGCCTATGCGCACGAGCGACTTTTTGTCGATGTCGAAGCCGTAGAGGGAGGCCATCGCGTATCCGCTCGAAAGCTCTATCGCCGCGGACGAGCTCAGCCCCGCGCCCGGAGGCACGCTGCTCATGTCGAGCATGTCGAATCCGCAGTCGGCGGTCATTCCGGCTTCCAAGAGGTATTTAAACACCCCGAGCGGATAGTTGACCCAGTTGTGTTCCCTGTCGCGCTTTTGCAGGTCGTCCATGTCAACGAGCACTTTTTCGCCGGTCTTGATGCTCGCAAAGCATAGCTTTTTGTCGTCGCGCCTGGCGAGGGCGGCCATGACGATTTTGTCGATGGCGACCCCCATCGTCAACCCGCCGTTGTAGTCGGTGTGGTTGCCGATGAATTCGATTCTGCCCGGGGCCTGGGCGAACGCCTCGGCCGGGCGGCCGTACGTTTTTTCAAAGTAGGAAGCGAGGGTTGATTTCATTGTCTTGGAATCGGTTTGCGCACCGCATGCCGCAGGGCGCGGCGCTTCGGCGCGCGGTTTCATTTTTCGGTCAATATACAATGGCCCCGGCTCCGGCCGTAATCAAGCTTTTCCGAACGATAATTTTCCCGTTTTTCGCGACGGGGAAATGCCGGGCCTCCCAATTCGGCGGCTGCCCGCGCATTCCAGATGCCTATGCGCATAGCGCGCGGATTCGCAAACGGCGCGCAAAATCCATTGCGAAAAGCGGCTTTTTTCGGGGTTTCATGCGCCGCAGCGCATGGCGCCGGGAGAATTTCGCGCGGGGGAAGCGCGCGGAGGGCGTTAGGCTCAGAATCGAATTAGGGTTGCCCCCCACGTAAGCCCCGCCCCGAAGGCTACGAGCAGCACGAGGTCGCCTTTTTTGACTTTGCCGCCCCTCACAACTTCGTCGAGGGCGATCGGTATGGACGCCGACGACGTATTGCCGTAGTTTTCTATGTTGACGTAAACTTTTTCGGAGGGAATTTTCAGCCTTTTGGCAACGGCCTCTATTATGCGCGTGTTTGCCTGGTGCGGTATGAGCAACGCCACGTCTTCCGCCTTTACTCCGCACAGGTCGAGCACTTCAAGGGCCTTTTCCCGCATGATGCGCACGGCGTGCTTGAATACTTCGCGGCCGTCCATCATTATGCGGTGCATCTTGTTTTTGACGGTATATTCGCTCGGCGGCATGGCGGAACCCCCCGCGGGTATGCATAGCATCGCGGTGTCCGAGCCGTCCGCCCCGAGGACGTTTCCGAGAATCCCCTCGCCCTCCTCATCGCAGGCGGCGAGCACTACCGCCCCCGAGCCGTCGCCGAAGAGCACGCATGTGGAGCGGTCCTGCCAGTCTATCATGGCGCTCATCTTCTCGGCGCTTACGACGAGCGCGTTTTTGTAGCGGCCCGAGGCCATCATGCTGGTCGCCACTTCCATTCCATAGACGAATCCGGAGCATGCGGCTTCGAGGTCGAAGCACGGGATATTGTTGCGGATTCCGAGCTTTGCCTGCAATATGCAGGCGGTGGAGGGGAAGAGCATGTCGGGCGTGACCGTGGTGACTATCACGAGGTCAATGTCGTGGGGAGTGAGGCCGGCGCTCTCTATCGCCGCTTTTGAGGCGTTCAACGCCATGTCTGAGGCGGTTTCGCCGTCGGCGGCTATGCGCCGGCGCCTTATTCCCGACCTTTCGAAAATCCATTCGTCGCTCGTATCGACGATCTTGGCGATGTCGTCGTTGGTGACGATTCTTTCCGGCACGTACTTGCCGGTGCCCTTTATAATTATGGAGTTTGGCCTTTTTATATTCATGTTCTGCGCGTTAAAGCATTGTTGCAGATTTGCCGGACGTTAAAAAGATCAAGCGTCCGGTGCGGTTTCGACCAAAAGTGGGGTCGATGAAATTTTATTTTCCGCCGGAGAGGTTAGACTCCGCGCGCTCGGCGGCAATCTTATTTTGCTCCTTTGCGGCTGCGAGATTGGCGACGTCTTCGGCGATGCGGTCGTTCATTTTTTTCCGCAGGCAGCGGAGGGTGATTTCTATCGCGCCGGCGATCTGCCTGCGGTTGCTCGAGCCGTGCGCCTTGACGACGAGCCCGTTGAGGCCCAGCAAAGGCGCGCCGGAAAATTTGTCCACGGGCAGGCGCTTTTTCATCCGCCTGAACGCCCCCATTGCCAGAAACATTCCGGCCTTGGAAAGCCACGACTTGCAGACCTCCTCCTTTATGATCTCCTTGAACATTCTCACGGAGCTCTCGAGGGATTTCAGGACGACGTTGCCGGTGAAGCCGTCGCACACGACGACGTCGAAATGCCCGTCGAAAAGGTTGAAGCCCTCCAATAGCCCGCCGTAGTTTATGACGCCCTCCTGCGCCTTGAAGAGCCTGTGGGCGGTCTGGACGAGCATGTTGCCCTTGCCGTCCTCGGTGCCGTTGCTCAAAAGCCCCACGCGGGGATTTTTCACGCCGAGCGCGATTCTGGCGTAGTTCGCGCCCAGAATCGCATTGTCAACGAGGCTTTCCGGCTTGGGGTCGGGGGAGGCTCCGACGTCTATGAATATGAAATTCTTGGTCTTGCCGGGGATAACCGTTCCGAGAGCCGGCCGCTCAATCCCGCGCATGGTGCGCAGCTTTATCGTCCCGCCCGCCATGAGCGCGCCCGTATTGCCGCAGCTCAAAACCGCGTCGGCGGTGCCGAGCTTCACGATCTCTATCGCGCGCATCATGGAGGAATCCTTTTTGGTCTTGATTGCCTGAATGGGCTTCTCGTCCATGCCGATGACTTCGGAGGCGTTGTAGACCCTCACGCGCGGCTCCCTTATAAGATTGTGCCTCAAAAGCATGGGGGTTATGGTCTCCTCCCTGCCGACGACGATTATCCCGAAATCCGACTTGTCTTCGGAGAGGGCCTTTTTTATGCCGATTATGATTTCCTCGGGGCCCAAGTCCGAGCCCATGACGTCTACGGCAATAGTTGGAGTTTCGGGTTTCATGGAGCTGTGGGAATGCAAGCCGCAAAGAGCGGCGCCGCATCTGCGCGCAAAATCCGGATTCCGTGCGGAATTTTGCCGGCGGAAAGCGCGCGGCGCAAAAGAAAAACGCGGGAATTATTTTTTAAATAAACCCGCATTACAATAAAAAAAAGACTTCCAAGCCGCGCGGCTTAGACCTTGACGCTTATGACTTGGCGCCCGCGGTACATCCCGTTGGAGGGGTTGACTCTGTGGAGCATAAAGAAAGAGCCGTCAGTCTGGTCTTTTGCGACCTGCGGAAGTTTGTATTTGTTGGCCGCGCGGCGGAGGCGCGTGCGCTGCTTAGACTGTTTGCGTTTAGGTTGACCCATTGTTTTGCCTTTTGAAATTTAATGAAAAGATAAACACGTTAGGTTCGCGGCCTGCGTTGTCAACATAATTATTTTGGCGCAAGGGCGCGGCTAAAACGGAAGAATTTTGCCGGCGAGCTCGTCGAAAATCTTTCGGGACTGCTCCGACACCGAAGCGGTGTGCAGCGATTTGTCTATCGGAATGCGCGCGATAACCTCCACTCCGAGCTTCTCCGCCGCGCCGTCGGCAAAGCCCTCCCCGAAAATGTACTCCTTCGAGCCGTCGGGCATGGGCATATACGCCATGTTTTCCACCACCCCGAGAATCTTTACGCCGCTTTTCTCGAACGCCGCCGCGCCCCTCGCGGCGGTTATGGCGGCGAGCTCGTTCGGGGTCGTGACTATCGCGACTCCGGAAATCGGGACGGTCTGCACCGCGCTCAAAACGGCGTCTCCGGTGCCCGGGGGCAGGTCGAGAACCATCGCGTCGAGCCCGCCCCAATCGACCTCGCCCGCGAACTGCTTTATGGCGCCGGTCACCATCGGGCCGCGCCAGAGCAGCGGCTGGGAGTCGTCCACGAGCATTCCCATGGAAATCGCCTTTATGCCGTCCGTCTCGGGCGGCACAATCTTCTGATTCCCGTTTACCGTCGGGAAAACCTTTTCCCCGAGCAGAACCGTCGCGCTGGGTCCGTGGATGTCGCAGTCCATGAGCCCGACCTTCGCCTCGCCGCCCGCCGAAAACCTGCGGGCGAAGGCGCGCGCGAGGTTTACCGCCACGGTGCTCTTGCCGACTCCCCCTTTTCCGGAGGCTACCGCCACCGTAAACTTCACGCCCGCGAGCCCCTCCGGAACGCTTTCGGCGCGGACGGAGACTTTTTTTGACGGGTCTTCCGAAAGCAGCTTCACGTCGAATTCCGTACCTGGAAATTTTTCGGCAAGCATTCGCGAGGCGTCTTCGAGGACTTTTTTCGCCGAGTCCTCCGGTCCTCCCGTAAAGATTCTGACCTCCGCGCGGCCGTCGCCGGCCTTGGCGTATTTTACCATTCCGAAGGACACTATGTCCCGGGAATACGGCGGATATTTCACGCCCCGCAGGGCGTCCAAGATGTCTTCCTTAGTCATTTCGATGATAGTGAAAGCCTGATCAGCTCTTCGGCGTTCGCGTCGGCGCCGAGCTTTGAGACGGCGGCCCGCACCGCCTTATCGGCGTCGGCGGGCTTCACCCCGAGCGCAACGAGGGCCGCGAGGGCGTCGGAAACGCTTGCGGGGTTGGACGCGCCCTGCGGAAGCGCGGAAGCCCCTCCGGACGCAGGCGAGCCGAACGCGCCGCGCAGCTCGAGCACGAGCCTCTCCGCCGTCTTGCGCCCGATTCCCGGGCACTTGGATAGCAGCGTCACGTCGCCCGCCATAATCGCGCTTTTGAGGGAGTCTGCCGACATGCGGCTGAGCATGTTCAGGGCGATTTTCGGGCCTATTCCTGAAACTTTCTCGACGAGCGCGGCGAAGAAGTCCCTGTCGCCCTCGGTCGCGAAACCGTAGAGAGTCTGGGAGTCTTCGCGGTACACGGCGAGCGTGTGCAGGAATACTTCCGCCCCGATTTTCGGGAGGCGTTCGGCCGTAGTGAGCGGTATGCTCACCCCGTAGAACACGCCGTTTACGTCCACCACGGCGCCGAGCGGAGAGCTTTTGGCGAGTTTTCCTCTTAGGGCGACGATCATAATTCAAAAATTTGTCCGAATGCATAATCGCAAAACCGGATTTTTTGACAAGATATTAAAAATAAAAAAACGCGCGGGCGGCAAAGGCGAAAATTTCCGAAAAGCGGAAAAACAGGCGGCGCGGCGGATTATCAAATTATAATTCAAATTTCCATTGACATATTATGAGAAATAACTTATAATTTTCACTTGTCAGAACAAATTAAACTTCAATCCAAATCCCGCCATGAAAAACATACCGTCTCTTCCGCTCCTTTCCGTTGCGCTCTTTGCCGCCGCTTCCCTGTACTCCTCGGACAAGTACTTCGGCTCCTCTTCCGCCGTTTTCACAAGCAATACGGCGTGGTTTTCGGACGAGGCGAGAACGGAGCGGACGACGCCCCCGACGAGCGGCGAGGACACCGCGATATTTTACAAGACAATGGGGGAAGCGTCTTATGCGCCGACCGCGTGGATTACGCAAATCGACACCTATGTGGGCAATATCGTTTCCGCCGGCAACAACGGCATAATAAACCTCGGCAAAGAGCTTTTGAACCAGAGCGTGCCGGTAAACTTTCAGGTATACGGCAAACTGTCCGTCCAGATTTGCGACGAAAGCGGGATAATGTCTTTCGGAACCTCCTTTGACAGCGCGGAGGGAAGCGCGGCGGTCGAATTGGTTTTCGGGGAAATCGAAGTCGGAGCGCAGGTTTACGGCGGGAGAACTTACGATTCATACCAAACCGTTTCGCTGTCTTTTGATTATCGCGATTCGAGGGTATCGAGTTCCCTGATAACCGTAAACGGAGACGTGAAAATCGGGGGCTGCGCGGCTGAGGGCGTAAATTCTGCGGCTACCATGTACATCGGCGCGGACAAGATGAGAGCTCTGGGCGTTATGAGGTTCGAGCGCAACGGCTGGGGATTTTCAAACGCCATATTCAGCAAGGCGTCGGTTCTTGAATTGGGCGGGCTAGCGGCGACGGATCCGAACGGGGACTTTACAATATACAACAATGTCGGGAGCGGTTTTGCGTCCGAGATAGTATTCAAGAACGCTGTGGGGATGGATTGCCAGTACATAGGGGCGATAGTGGACGACGGCAACAACAGGGCGGACTTGTCGGCGATAAAAGCCGTTATGAATGTCACGATGGACGGCGATGGCACGCAGCGCATTTTCCAGGCGGTGCAGTCTAAAACCGACATATTGGGGAGAATGGGCGGAACCTATGCGGCAAAGAGCGGGCGGTTATTCATGGACAACTCGCGGATAGCGGCGGATTACAGGCT
>CAJMOT010000010.1 GCA_905214995.1 uncultured bacterium
TCGAGGGCGGCGCGCAGGAGCGCGGCAAGCGCGCGGGCACGGAAAATTCGCGCGCCGCTGAAAGCGCGGGAGCGTCCGCGACGTCCGAAAACAGGGCGCAGACCTCCGCGCGGATCCGCCCGGACGCCGCCGCCTCCATGACGGCGCGCGCGTTGGACCCTCTGCCGCTCGCGAGAATCAAAATTTTCATTTCTTAAAAAAATTTTCCAGCTCCTTCGCGATGAACGGAGCCCTGCAATCCAAAAAGGCGTCCTCAATCTTGGAAAAAAACCTTCCGAAATCCCCTACATCCTCCGCGGAAAACGAAAACGGCTTGGAGGAGCGTATTGCGAGCGCCTCACGCCCCGACGATATATCCTCGTATTCCGCCTTGGAAATTTTCAGCGAAAAGCTCTTCAACACCCTCGCGCCCGAAGCGTCCGGCGGAATCTCGAGGATTTCGGAAATTCCCTCCAAAAACTCGTTAAAATTATAGTCGGAGTGGTTAATCCTCAAACAGCGCAGGCTATCAACCTCGGCCGAGAAAGCCGATACCGCCAATTTGCCGCGAAAGAGCGAAACGGGGCTTACGCGCATCCTGATTTTTTCCGCCTTCGCGAACGCCCCGACCTCTCGGGAATTTTCGCCGGCAAACGCCTTTTTATACGCGGGGGGGTTGAAGAGCGTCAGTCGGCTTATGGTGAATTCTCCGTTAAATACATTGAAAAAGGCATTTTCGTAAATCGGATAAAATCCCGTGGATGACTCGACGGAATCCCTAAACGCCCTAACTCCGGCAAAGGCGAAAAACAGCCAGAACGCCGCGGCCGCCACCGCGCACATCATCGCAAGCGAGAGCGCAAACGCGAACGAACAGCCAAGGGGCTTTTCCCTGGCAAATTTCAAGGCTTTGAAAAACGAACTCATAATTCAAACCCATAATGAAAACCGCGCGGGAGCGGGCAACAACAAAATTTTCCGCGCCCGCCGCAAAATCGGGAAAACCGGCGCGTCGGCAAAAAAAACTCCAAAAAAATCTGGAAATTCTCTTTGCGATGGGGCAAGATTGCAAAAAAATATCGGCTTTTGATTTTCACCCCATCCGGCGTCCGGATTCCGAAACTTAAAAGCCGTATTTTTAAAGGTTTCGCGGACGGACAATCCGCGAAATCCAACATTGTAAAAAGAGAGCTCAACTATGAATATCGCATCGACAATCTCGCTTTTGGGAGCCGTTCAGTCTGCGGGCGCGGATGGAAACATCCACGCGGCGTTCTGGATCGTACCGATAGCTTCAATAATCGCGCTCGCGTTTGCGTGGCATTTCTACTCCGGAATGAAAAAGGAGGAAGAGGGCACGGAAATCATGCGCAAAATCGCGGGCCATGTCCGCAGCGGAGCGCTCGCGTATCTGCGCCAACAGTACAAGGTGGTGGCCGCCGTATTCGTGGTCATCACCATTTTTTTCGCCTTTCTCGCCTACGGCTTGAAAGTGCAGAACGACTGGGTGCCATTCGCGTTCATCACGGGCGGCTTCTTCTCGGGGCTTGCGGGATTCTTCGGAATGAAGACCGCCACCTATGCCTCCAACCGCGCCGCGTGGGCCGCCAACCATTCGCTCGACAAGGGCCTGCGCGTAGCCTTCCGGTCGGGGGCCGTCATGGGGCTCGTCGTCGTCGGCCTCGCGCTCCTCGACATTTCGGCATGGTTCCTCATCTTGAACTTCTTTATTGAGGATGCCAGCGACGCCCATAAGATGGTCGTCATAACCACCACCATGCTCACCTTCGGCATGGGGGCGAGCTTGCAGGCTCTCTTCGCGCGCGTCGGCGGCGGCATATTCACGAAAGCCGCGGACGTCGGCGCCGACCTCGTCGGCAAAGTCGAGGCGGGAATCCCGGAAGACGACCCGCGCAACCCCGCAACAATCGCCGACAACGTAGGCGACAATGTGGGCGACGTCGCCGGCATGGGCGCCGACCTGTACGAATCCTACTGCGGATCCATTCTCGCGACCGCCGCCCTCGGCGCCGCGGCGTACATGACTTCTCCCGAAGTCCAGATGAAAGCTGTTCTCGCCCCGATGCTCATCGGCGCCATCGGCGTCGTACTCTCGATAGTCGGCATATACTTCGTCAGGGTGAGGTCGGGCGCAACGAGCAAAGAGCTCCTCGGAGCCCTCGGCAAGGGCGTAAACGCAAGCTCCGTGCTGATCGCCGCGGCGTCGTTCCTCGTCCTCTACTGGATTAAAACCCCGATGTGGCTCGGCAACTGGGGCTCAATCATAGTGGGGCTTGCCACGGGCATATTTATCGGAAAAATCACCGAATACTTCACGTCTGAGGCGTACGGCCCGACGCGCTTCATAGCCGAACAAGCCAAGACGGGCCCCGCCACCGTCATAATCGGCGGAATGGGAACCGGCATGATTTCTACGTTCTATCCCGTCCTAGCCATAGTGGTGGGCACCGCCCTCGCCTACGCTTTCTCGGCCGGAGGAGACCTCTCCGACATCAGCAAGGGGCTTTACGGCATAGGCATAGCGTCGGTCGGAATGCTCTCGACGCTCGGGATTACGCTCGCGACCGACGCGTACGGCCCCATCGCCGACAACGCCGGCGGCAACGCCGAAATGTCCGGCCTCGGCAAGGAAGTCCGCAAGCGCACGGACATGCTCGATTCGCTCGGCAACACCACCGCCGCAACCGGCAAGGGATTCGCGATAGGTTCCGCCGCTCTCACGGCGCTCGCGCTTCTCGCCTCGTACGTCGAAGAGCTGCGCATAGGCCTCGTCCGCCTCAAAGACGCGCCCCAGGCGACGGAATTTGCGCGCGAGACCATTCAGAAATTCTCCGAAATCTCCGGAAATGTCGAATCCGCAACCCTTATGGACTTCATGAACGTATATCAGGTCAACCTCATGAATCCGAAAGTATTGCTCGGAATGTTCATAGGCTCCATGATGTCATTCCTCTTCTGCGGGCTCACGATGAACGCAGTGGGGCGCGCCGCAAACCAAATGGTAAACGAAGTCCGCCGCCAGTTCCGCGAAAATCTCGGCATAATGCAGGGCACTTCCGAACCCGACTACGCGCGCTGCGTGTCGATTTCAACCAAAGCCGCCCAGAGGGAAATGCTATTCCCGTCGCTGCTTGCGGTAATCGCGCCGGTTCTCACCGGCATTCTGCTCGGAGTCTCGGGAGTTCTCGGCCTCCTCGGAGGCGCGCTCGCGTCCGGATTCGTGCTCGCGGTATTCATGGCCAACAGCGGCGGCGCATGGGACAACGCGAAAAAATACATCGAACAGGGAAATCTCGGAGGAAAGGGTTCCGACGCTCACAAGGCCGCCGTCATAGGCGACACCGTCGGGGATCCGTTCAAGGATACGTCGGGCCCGTCGCTCAACATTCTCATAAAACTCATGAGCATGGTGGCGATAGTCATGGCCGGATTTACCGTTTCCTATTCCCTCTTCTGATTTGCGGCAATCCAGGGCGCGGCGCCCGGGGAAACTGCCGGCGCGGTTTGCGGGCTTCGTCCGGCCGCATTGGGCGCCGTCCGACCGGAGCCATCTGAACGCGCGTTGGATCGTTTTAGCCCCAAGCGGCTTTGCCGCTTGGGGCATTTTGCGCGCAAAATGCTTCAAGCGCGCCCGCGCGCCTTATGCGCAACCGGCGCGCGGTCATTCCGCCAAGGCAATAAGAGCCCTCCGCTGGAAAACAGCCAGGGCTTTCCGACTTCGCCTTTGCCAAACGGCAAAATCAAGGCTACGGCCGCGCCTCGCGCATATCAGAACCCCCCGCCAATGGAACCGCCCGCACGCACGGGCGTCAACTGGCCTTCGGGGATAGACATCGGGTCGGAATATCTCGCGCGCAAATCGAGGTGGACGACATTCGTGATGTCGCCGCTTTTTATAACTTCGGCGAGATAGTCGTGCATGGCCCTTCTAAGCGCGATTTGATATTCCATCTCGTCGCGGTATATGGGATAAAATGAGTCCGCGTTCGGATATTGGGATATTTCGCGGCGCATGGCGTACATTATGTCGAGCATGTATTTTTTATAGTTGCGCTCATACGAAATTCTGTCCATGCGCTCGCTCGTAAACGCCCTGCGGTAGCGCTCCGCAATCTGCCCGAGCCTGCGCGAGCGCAACATGTCGCCGTACAGGTTGCGCTTGAAAAACATCAGGAAATCGTTGTTGTCGTCGGTGAATCTTCTGAGCTCGGTCTTCTGCCGCGCGGCGGCCTCCGGATTCAGCGGAACCCAGTCTCTGAGAGCCGTCATGCGGATGAACTGTATCGAGCTGTCGGGCGACTCCGCGAATTTCGTCGCGCCGTCGAATTGGCGGATGAAAGTATTCACGTCGGGAATGGCCATCTTTTCCCCGCCGACTATGGAACCTGTCTTCCCCGTCCACGAAAGCACTCCGGGATTGTACTTCCTAAACGCCATCGAGACGATCTTCTTTGTGTCGGGGTCTATCACTATTGAGTTTCCGCCGGCATCCACAGAGATTTTCGTCGAGAACAAAAACTTGTCTCCGCTCCTGTCGAGACGCTTAATGTCCGAAGTTTTCGTGATTTTCGGGGCGGTGTCGCTCGTGAGATTCAGGTATTTTTGATCCTCCGAAAACACGCGCACGCCGATTTCCGCAAATCCCGCCCCCGAGGGCGCGACCATCGAGAGGGGTTTCCCTATGACGGACGGCATATCGGACGGCCCGACCACTTCATAAGGGACAAAAGAATCCGGCACCGAGTCGGGGACGAGCATGATCAGCGGATAATCCCGCGATATGAAAGCGCGCGAGCACCTTATTTCGCCCATGCTGTTGCCTATCGTGCACGGGACTTCGCCGCCGAAAAATTCCTTTGAGCACAGGACGACCTCCTTGCCGTTCATCTTCACCAATACCGCGGTGGCGATTTTTCCGTCGAGCCCCCTCGTGGTGAAAATCGAAAACCTCGACTTGTCGGGTTTTTGCGGGCGGGGCTTTGCCTCTTCCGCCTCCTTTTTTTCCTCCTCCGCCGCAAGGAGACGCTCGCCCTCTATGATTTTCCCCAACTCTTCGAGCTGCCTTTCAAAATCCGCCGGATGCGATTTCTCGGCCTCCGCAAAAGCGGTTCTGGCTGCATCGTCCGCGCCGGCAAGTTCGGAGGATATGCGGCGCTTGGCAGCCTGCTGGCGACCGAACCATCGAACTGCGGAGGAATAGCCGCCTTTGAAGATATCCGAAGCTATGCGCTCCCTTATCCGCTCCGTTTCAGCGGGGGAAAATATGTTGGAGCTCGATGCCACGGAATTGTAGAGGCCGCCCCAGTTGCGCAGCTCTTTCGCCTGCGCGACATAGTCGCCCGGATAGAGCGACCGCGCTATGCGCGAAGAAAATTCAAAAGCGTCGCGCTTCATCGACTTCCCTATGGACTCAACGCGCTTGTAGCCGTCTATTTGGGCGAGAATCCGTCTGCGGACGACGGTCCAGTCGCCGGAATTGGCGGAAACCGCGCCGTTTTTTATCTCCCCGAAAACCTGTATCGGAATGTCCGGAACGATGGCGTTTATCGCGTCGTAAGACTTCAGCTGCCCGTCTATCCACGAGCGTTTCGCGGCGGCGTCCGCGCCCCTGAAATACTTTTCCGCAAGGGCGTTGACATCGCGCAAAACCTCCGCGGGATATTCGCGCGCAACAGGTTGCGGCGCGGCGGCTTCGTCTTTTTTCAAATAGTCGCACGCGCAAAGGGCAAACGCCGCCGCAAAAGGCAATATAAAACGAAAACGATAAGGCGATTCAAACATGGAAAATAAAAGTTTGCGGAATACGGGGTAAATAAAATGGCAAGCGGGGTCAAGCAAAATAGTGAGCATAAATTAAAAATTAATATAAAAATTTAAATTTAACCTTCCCTCCTATCCTTCTCGCCGCCCACGGCCAACCGCCGCACGCTTATGAGCGGCAAGGGTTAAAGCGACATTCAAACGGCTCGCAACCGCGTTGAACGCCCCTTGCAATGTCTTTCCGAAAATAAGGATTGCGTCGGCTATTTTTAAGGTAGGTTTTAAAAATGCATATAGCTTACACGCATACTCTTTAAGGCGGCGTTTTCGCTCGTTATATTCCAATCCTTTCACTTCGGGCAAAATTTCTCCTTGCCACTTCTGGGGAGTCACCGTCTTAAAGGGAATCTCCAAAGCGATAAGAATACCGATTACTTCTCCGTAAGACTTGCCGAGGACAAAGGAGCGGCTTGCGGGTTGGGCGTGTTTGCAACTTATATAGCCGCTTACTTGCTCAACATAAGCCTCCAAAGGAATATTGCACTTTTGGGAATATTCCTTCAATTTGCGCATTGCCTCAGCGAAGAACTGTATATCGTTCAGTGCGTCCGCCACATTCGCGCAGAGAGGGTGCGGGTGGAGGATTGCATATCCTCCGTTTACACCCGCGTCTATTCCGATTATGATTTTACCATTCATCGGAATCCTCCTCTCTGACAACACCCATAGCTTCGCCTATGCGCCGAATAGACAATACGTCGGATTTTAGCTTCTCGATAGCGCGACTTGGGCTTATCTGCCACATTGCGTTGAAGTTTATTTCTTCGTCTTTGCGCTTTATCCCGAAGAATCGCGCTATATTGCCAAGAGATGCCTTCTCAAAAGTTCCACACCCCCAGACTTGCAACAAATCTATGAAGTTGCCGTTAAGGTATATTACATTCACAACATTAAGTAGAATCCCTGAAGAATGCTTAAAGAGGCGTTTTGAGGGCATGCACGAGATCTTTGTCTCAAATGGATTCATTCTAAAAAATGGGAAATATGACTTACACAAGATAGCGAGGTTTCTCCAAGACAACTGCCCAAGCGACTTGGAAAATTTTATATGCTCATTCGCACTTGTCGCAAAGAGCGAGCTTTACGACAGAATATGCGAGAAGCTTGCAAGCTTTGGTATCGAGACCTCCCCGACAGATGATTTAGAAACGCTTGCCGCTATGCTCGCCGAGCGTGATATGACTGCTTGCAATGCCATTGCCGCAAGAAAAATGGCGGACGAGACTCACTCATACTCCCACTATATCCCGACTGTGCCGCATTCAGCTCAAGAGATTGGAAACGAACAACTGCTGACACTAAAGCAGGAAATACTCTCTCCTTATTTCGCCAAAAATGGACGTTCGGGCTACATAGATATTTATCCCCACATAACCGATAAATTTGCCTTCTATTGCATTGCGCACGGCGCACCAAAAACAAGGGAGCGTTCTGTCGGCGAAGAGGAAGAAGCAAGCTTCCACACCTTCCGCCCTGAACTTGTAGATATTATTAGAATCAATCTATCCAATGCAGAAATTTCCGTATTTACACAGAAAAACCATTCGCGGGGATTTAAAGAATTTTACGTTGAAAATTTCGGCAGGTTGATTTTGCCAGATTCAAAGTATGTTCCTCATAAGAAATTTAATCTATCCGCGCTCTCCAATAACGAAATTTTTAACGTAGGAGAATTCTCAGACAAAATATCAAGCATTACTCCTATGAAGTTTAGCTATATCGGAATCGGAGGTTGCAAATTAGATGCAAGCAAGAATGTTGATGCCGCTTACCTTGATTGCGTAGAAAACAATAGGCAAATTATTTCTATGACTTTCAATGTCTGTTTTGCTGATAATCCGAAGAAGAAACATAGGGTCTCCATTCATTCCGATTCCCGCTCAGAATTTCCCATAGGTACAAACGAAGAAATTATCGAGGATTATTTATTTTCTAAAGGCATAATGAGGGATATTTACCGTGAAGAAACTTTTACTCTGGAAACGCAAAAAGTCCTACTTTCCAACTGATAATCTTGCTTGGAAAAATGTTCTGGGAGAGAATCTAAAAAGATACTTTTGCCAGAATGGGTTATTGGAATATGGAAAATCCACCGTCGATTACATAGAGATTGACGGCGAATCCTATCAAGTTGAATACATCGGAAACGAATTCATTGGCATAAACGATGAACTCCCTGATGTGAAGCTATCCAATAGCGATGTTTGCAAGCTTACCTTAAACAAAAGTAAATTTGCTTCCAAAGTACGCGAACTTTTAAGAATAGGAGGCGCAGTTTCAGATATTCCGAACTGTGATGCCTACTGCATTGGAGATTTGAAAGGAAGTCGTACTTTTAGGGTGTTTTTATGCTTTTCAGAGTCGGGGAGCCTGTATAGCTCAATTCGGAGTATATCTAAAGGAATTCCTCCCATTGTATTTCTTTTGAGGAAATTTCAGGAGAACTTCAAAAACTATTATATGAGCTTAACGGAAAGTTCTTCAAAATAGACGAATGTATATGTTTCCGCAATGACAGCATTGAAGCACTTTCTCCAATAGCAGAACTTGCGGGGAAGGTCAAAAGAAGCAAGACATCAGACGTTTATTACGCTTGGAGTTCTACTGGCTTTCATCAACCCCAAAATCCCAATTTGAATATGCTTAAGATTCGCATACTGTCTTCAACCCGCCTACATATTGAATTTGACGGGGAAGGAGATGATTTCGATTACAGCGACATAAGCATATTCAGAAACGAAAATAATGGTAAAATGAATAAATGTTGGACAACTCTGGGCTTATTGGCGGCAAAGAAGGAATTTAAGAGAGATGAAGGAACCCGAAAGATAGTCTCCAGAATGAATACTGTCTTCAGAGACTTCTTTGGCTTCTCTAAGCGTTTAATTCCTTTTGAATTTAGGGATACTATTCTTTTCCCAAACTTCTATCTGAAAGCCGTATCCCAAAGGGAAGAAAGGAAAGAAACCTTTGAAGGAGGCGGAATTTCTGAAAAAGAGATAGTAGAAGATTGGGAGCGTCAGAGGTATCAACATTAACTTATTTTGACGGATATATCTTAAAATACTTTTCGGCGTCCTCTTTAGTCGCTACTCCTCGGTAGTGTTTAAAGAGTATATCTGTGCCTTTATGTGACATAATCAAAGCCGTATCTTGGAAGTCTCTTTTCCATGCGACGTGGTAGCTTGCAAAACTGTGCCTGAAAGCATTGTGGGGCGGTATCTTCTTTTGTGGGAATTTGCCATTCTCGTCTGGAGTTTTTATTTGTTTTCCATTTACAAGCAATCCCGCTCTGCGCAGGGCACTCTCTCGGCGCTTTTTCCACTTGCGCTCACACCACCCAAAGGCAGACTTTGGCGTCCGTTCCAACCAAGCCCAGAGATTGTCTGGGAGGTTTTCTATGTAGTTTCTACGGTTTTTCTTGGTCTTTTCAGTGGGCGTTAAAATTCCTTGCCGCATTGTGATTTCATTATAGTCAACTCTTGGAATTGCGGAAGTTCTCATTCCAGCAAATAGCCCCAGAGCCATTAAGCCGCAGACTTCTGGATCTATCTTTTCATTTGCTCGGAACAATCTCTCCGTTTCCTCCATAGTTAGTATTCCAATCTCGCCCATTTCAATCTTGGGCAATTCAAGTCCCTTGGCTACGTTCTTTTCAATTAGTTCGTTTTTCTCAAACCAGTTCCAAGCGGCAGTTATATTGGACCTCCAATTCTTTACCGTGACTGGAGCAAATTTTAGAGATTCTAGCCAATTTTCCAACTCCTTGCGGCTTATATCTTGCAGGAGCCTATCGCCAAATGATTCAACAAGAACTTCCAAAACGCGTCGGACGTGCCTTATATGTTCGGGCTTGGCTTTTTCAGTCTTACGCATATTCCGCAGATATTCGTCGCAAGCGTCCCAAAGAGTTAATACACGCCTTGATTTGTGGTTCTTTGCCCAAAATTCCCATATATCGCGGAAACTTACGTTCCCTCTGATAGACTCAATGTAGGAGATGTCCGAAATGGTATTTTCGTCAATTCCCAAAAGCGCCTCAAAAGAGAGCTTATCCAAATGTCCGTTAAGCCTTAGAAAATCCTCCCTTGCTTCTTCTGTTTCAAAGAACCTTGAATGCCTTACGCCTCCCTCAATCCAGAACAGTTGATAGGGTGATTTTCTACCTCCACAATATCTCTTAGTAATCTTCGCCATAGTGGTGTACTTCTAATAAAAAACAACCCCTTTTGTCAAGATTATTATTGATATATTATGAGTATGTATAATTTCATTATTTTACAATATAGTTTAATAAAGCGCGAGTTATGATGAAAGTTGTCTTGAATATCTCGATAAATGGGTTATGTTTTCTTGATTAAAATTTAGACCGCAAATTCATTTTATAAAGCTATTCGATGGACTTAAACTCAATAGAAGAAACTCTCAGCAAGATTACACAACAATTTAGTAATTCAGAATTTATATATGAGTTTTTGCTGGCGTACGGGATCCCGCAGAGTACCATAACAAAACTAAAGCAAAAAAATGCAGCTCTTGATGGCATTGACAATATTATTGATGTAAAGAAAAAAGTTTATTTTTTAAACGTGGCAGAAGGGAACGACTTGCCTTCCATTCTTGAGCGGCTGAAGAATGATCCTGCCACATTTAAGCACAGACCGCGTTTTATCATCGTTACAGATTTCAAACGTTTATGCGCTTGGGATTGCAAATTAAAAGGGGCGGCGCTTGATACAAAATTTGAAGACCTTCATATAAACTATGAATTCTTTTTACCTCTTGCAGGTCGCGAAAAATATGTTCAACATCACGAAACTTTTGCTGATGTAAAGGCCGCCGAGAAAATGGCCAAAATCTACGATGAAATCCTTAATAATAATCCGGATTTTCTCGATGAGCAAAACAAACATAATCTGAGTGTGTTTCTTACTCGGTTGTTATTTTGTTATTTTGCCGAAGATACAGGGATTTTCCCTGAGGGCAATATATTTACAAAATCCATATATGAACATACGCAAGAAGACGGTTCAGACCTTCGGCAATATTTTGAAATGCTATTCGCTGCATTGGATGATAAAGACCGCCGTAAGTATCCCGCCCACATCTCAAACTTTCCTTATGTAAATGGTAAACTTTTTGCAGACAAATGTAGAATTCCAAATTTTACGAAGCGGGCGCGCGATTTGATTCTTGAATGTGGAGACGGGATGAATTGGTCGGAGATAAATCCCGACATATTTGGTTCTATGTTTCAAGCGGTGTCCGATAAAAAAGCGCGCCGAGATTGGGGGCAGCATTATACTTCGGTCCCCAATATAATGAAGGTTATAACCCCTCTGTTTTTGGATGAATTAAAAGACGCTTTTGAGAAAGCGCAAGATTCGGTCTCTCGCTTATCTGCCTTATTGCACCGCATATCTGAAATAAGAATATTCGACCCGGCTTGCGGATCGGGAAATTTTCTAATTATAGCATACAAACAATTACGCCAGTTAGAGATAGATATCATTAAAAGAATAAGAGATTTGGAAGGCGGAATATCATTCAATTACTCCCAAATAAAGCTTAGCAATTTTTACGGTATTGAGTTAGTGGATTTCCCCTGTGAGATAGCCCGCCTTTCATTATGGCTTGCCCAGCACCAGATGAATAGATTGGTAAAGAAGGAATTCGGGATTACGCAACCTACACTACCGCTACAAGAAAGCGGACATATTATATGCGGAAATGCAACTCGCCTGGATTGGGATAAGGTATGTCCGAGAACAAGAATCCCAAATTCTTTGCAGGCTGTATGCGAAAGAGCAGAAATTGAAAATAGCGAGTTAAAGCTACAAGTTCCTACAGAATATAACGAGATTTATGTATTGGGGAATCCGCCATACTTGGGAGCTAAGTTGCAGGAGGAATCTCAAAAAGAAGATATAATACGCTTACTCCCCAAAAATAAGAATATAGACTATATTTCTTGTTGGTTTTATAAAGGCGCAGAGTATCTAAACACAAGTCCTTGTGTAAAAATCGCATTTGTATCAACAAATTCTGTGTGTCAAGGCGAACAGGTTGCAATTTTATGGAAGCAGTTGAAAAAGTTTACAAATGTTGAAATTGGTTTTGCATACAGATCTTTCAAATGGACGAATAATGCAAAGTATAACGCAGGTGTAACGTGTGTTATTATCGGATTGCGACAAAAATCCTCAGCGCAAAAGTTTATATACGATGGTTTACAAAAGGTTCTTGTAAAAAACATAAACACATACCTGTTAGATGCGAACGATGTTTATATAGAACGTACAAATGAATCGATCTCTCATTTTGCACCAATGGCATTTGGAAGTATGCCACGAGACGGCGGGCATTTGATTCTTACTCCAATCGAAAAGGATAATATTATCTCCAAACATCCACAATCCTCTAAATTTATAAAAAAATATATTGGGTCCGAAGAATTTATCAATGGTAAGACGAGGTACTGCTTGTGGATAGAATCCAATGAAAGTAATGAGGCTAAATCTTACCAAGCCATATCAGAAAGAATTGACGCGGTATCCAAATTCAGAAATTCAAGTAAAGCCTCAAGCACAAAAAATTACGCCAAATTAGGATATATGTTTGTTCAAAGAGCATATAAACCAACCAACGCAATTATCGTTCCTTGTGTATCCTCTGAGAGACGTCAATATATACCCATAGGATACTTGGATAAAGATACTGTCATATCAAATTCTGCACAGGCCATATATGATGCGCCATTATGGCTGTTTTCGGTTATTACGTCTCGAATGCACATGGTTTGGGTTAGAGCAGTCGGTGGAAGATTGGAAACTCGTTTGCGTTATTCAGCAGAGCTTTGCTATAACACTTTCCCATTTCCCGATGTTTCAGACCAAAAAAAGAGAGAATTGGAATACCACGCAAAACAGGTTCTTTCAGCACGGGAAGCCCATTCTGAACTTACAATGGCAGAGCTCTACGACCCTGATAAAATGCCGGAGGATTTGCGTTCAGCGCATGTATCCTTGGATATTGCCGTTGAACAATGCTACAGAAAACGCCCCTTCGATAATGACGGGAAGAGATTGGAATATCTTTTTAAATATTATGAAAAAATGTCAGCAGGCTCAAAACTTGGGCAGCAGGAACTGGAAATATTGTAAGGTTTATGGAAAATTTAGTTGAAGTAAAATACGCCCAAACAGGAGAAAGCACAAAAACAAATTCGCTTGGTATGCGCGAGATGCAACAGCGCGCGTATGCGTATAGAGACGCGCAATACATTTTGTTAAAGGCTCCGCCAGCTTCAGGGAAGTCGCGAGCATTGATGTTTATTGCCTTAGACAAGCTTAAAAATCAAGGCATTAAGAAGGTAATAGTGGCTGTTCCTGAACAGTCTATAGCATCTTCATTCAAAGAAACAGAACTGAAAAAATTTGGATTTTTTGCGGATTGGATTGTGGATTCTCGTTATAATCTCTGTAGAGGAGGCTCTGACAACGGCAAGGGCAAGATTAAGACATTCCGCGAGTTTATGGAGGATCCATATTCAAAAATTCTTTTGTGCACGCACGCTACCTTGCGCTTTGCCTGCGACGGATTGGAATACAGCAAATTTAACGATACTTTGCTTGCTATTGACGAATTTCACCATGTTTCCGCAGATAGTGAAAATAACCGATTGGGAGAGATAGTCCACGGTTTAATGGCCCAATCCACAGCGCATATTTTGGCAATGACAGGATCGTATTTCAGAGGAGACTGCATACCTGTGCTTTTGCCGGAAGACGAAGAAAAATTTTCTCGAATAACTTACAACTACTACGAACAGTTAAACGGCTATACCTATCTGAAATCACTTGGTATTGGGTACAACTTCTATCAGGGTAAATATCTGTCGGCTATAGCGGAAGTTCTGGATACAAACAAAAAGACGCTAATCCACATACCGAATGTAAATTCCATAGAATCTACAGGCGATAAATACAAAGAAGTTGACGCTATCCTTGAGATAATAGGCGAAACTATTAAAATAGATCCAGATACTGGAATAATTCATGTTAAAAGGCATTCAGACGGTAAAATTCTAAAAGTTGCAGACATAGTCGATGACGACGTTGAGCGACTGAAGGTGATGGGTTATCTGCGCAATATAAAGAAAGTAGATGATATAGATATCATTATTGCGCTTGGAATGGCGAAGGAAGGATTTGATTGGCCTTTTTGCGAATATGCCTTGACTGTAGGTTATCGGGCTTCACTAACGGAGGTTGTTCAGATAATAGGCCGCTGTACGCGCGATAGTGAAAATAAATCACACGCGCAATTTACAAACCTTATAGCTCAACCAGATGCGCAAACCCAAGAAGTTAGCGTTGCAGTAAATAATATGCTAAAGGCAATTACTTGTTCGCTATTGATGGAGCAAGTGCTTGCCCCAAACTTCAAATTTAAGAGCAAACTGCCAAATGATAATACGGAAAACGATCCCAACACCATAAAGATAAGAGGCTTAAAAGAGCCTTCTGCGAAAGTAAAACGCATAATAGAATCGGATCTCAATGAGATAAAGGCAAAGATTCTTCAAGACGAAAATATATTGCGAACACTTCCAAGTAATGAGGTTGACGCGGAATATATAAATAAGACTCTTATTCCAAAGATAATCAGGGAGACATACCCTGATTTAACCGATGAGGAAGTTGAGCAGGCTCGACAATGGGTCGTTGCCGATAGTGTAATCAAAACTGGAGAATTTAAAGACGACAACAGAAAATTCATAAGATTTACTAATCAATTCATCAATATAGATGAGCTTAGTATTGACCTTATAGATTCAATAAATCCATTCCAAAAAGCTTATGCCATACTCTCTAAGACATTAGACAAAAAGACATTTAAGGCCATTCAAAACTCCATAATTCTCGCAAAAACAAAGATTACGGATGATGACGCCAAAAGGTTATGGCCTGAAGTATTAAAATTCAGAGGGGAAACAGGCCGCGCTCCAGACTTTAATTCTCCAGATCCAAAAGAACGCACATATGCTGCGGTAATTCTGTACTTGAAACAACAAAGAAGAAAGCTTGGGGTGTAAATGACTGAAGAAGAATTAAAGGCTTTATTGGAACTGGATTCTTTTGGATTGCTTGAATCAAAACCTTCGATTGCGCCTATGACGCGCGACGAAAAATTGATTCACTCTTTTCAGGAAATAAACTCGTTCGTAGAAAAATATGGTAGAGAACCGCAAGATTCAAGCGATGTAAACGAACTTGGCTTATTTTTTAGGCTTCAGGGGATCCGTAAAAATCCACAAAAAATAGTACAACTCAAAGAATTTGATAAATATTCACTGTTGGAATTGCCAACTAATAACACCATCGTAAACGCGCTTGAGTCAGACGAATATGGATTGCTCGACGACGATGAAGTTGATATTACAACATTGCGGAATGTCCCTGATTCTGCAAGGGAAACAAGCGATTTTATTGCCAAACAAAAAACTTGTCCTAACTTTGAAAAATATGAACCGCTCTTTAAGCAATGCCAAGCTGAATTGGCATCGGGTAAGCGACATCTTGAGAAATATAATGATAGACAGAGAATAGAGGGGCAATTTTTTGAGCTTGGCGGAGTACTTGTTTATATAGAAAAAATATATTATCTTGAACGCGGTAAAGACGGTAAGATGGATGGGAGAACGCGTTTGATTTTTGAAAATGGGAAAATGTCAAACATGTTATTACGTTCATTCACAAAACGGATGTATGAACGAGGTAAGCATATTTCTGACGATAAATTAAAATTCGGTATAGATAGTCCACTATTAACTCCGAATGAAAAAGATAAGCCCACAGGTTATATTTATGTTCTTTCGTCCAAAAGCCGCGATAATTCCATTCGGTCAATAAAGAATTTATTCAAGATTGGATTTTCGGAAACTACCGTAGAAGAACGTATAAAGAATGCCGAGAGAGAACCGACTTACCTAATGGCTCCGGTAAAAATTGTTGCAACATATAGCACATACAATATGAACACGCAAAAATTCGAAAATCTTCTCCATCGTTTTTTTGATACTTGTAGGGTTAGTATAGATGTTTTTGATGCAAGCGGGAATCGCCATACCGTTCGCGAATGGTTCCAAATCCCGTTTGAGGATATAGAAACTGCAATAGATTTACTCATAAGTGGAGATATCGTCCATTACAAATACGAACGCGATAACGGTATTGTTCTTGTAGAATAAAATGAAGAATGTCTTTTATTTAATTTTTGGGGATATCAATACTTCAAGGTAAATATAATTAGAAAGAAAAGAATTTATGGCAAAGATGTGGATGATTCGTTCTATGAGAGGGGAGTATCTCCCAGATTGGATAAAGAGAAGTTGCATAACGATCGGCTGGAGTAAAGTAGGAGATTTAGCAAAAATATCCAGACAAGAGATAAAAAATCGCATAGACAAAGAATACAATCCCAGAGGACCGGCTTCGAGTATTCAAGCTGGAATGTTAGATAACTTTGCAAGAAACATAAAGATAGGAGATAGTATAATAACATATACACCAGAAACTAGAGAATATTATCTGGCTAAAGTTGTAGGTGAATATGAATGGGATTCTTCTGCGGCAACAAAAGGAGATGATCCTCAACCCAATATCCGAAAGGTAGAATGGGAGAAAAAAACTATATCTCGAGATTTGCTATCTCCTGATGCTAAGAATCGGCTATCATCTACATTGACTTTATTTAAGATTTCAAATGATGTGGCAAGGGAGTTTGAAGATATTTTATCGGGAAAAGTTCAAAATATAACAACAGACGATATCGATAGTTCTGTTGAAATTCAGGTTAAGGACTTAATTGAAAATTCCTTTGAGACTTTAAAGGATAGAATAAATAATCTTTCTCCCGATGAAATGGAAGAATTGATAAAAGAAATATTAAATGCAATGGGCTACGTTGCAAGAAGAACACCCAAGGGACCTGATAGGGGTGTAGATGTCACGGCTTCAAAAGATGGATTAGGATTGGAGGATCCGAGAATTTTCGTAGAGGTGAAGCATAGACAATCCCAGCAAGGATCAAAGGAAATAAGAGCCTTTCTTGGGGGGAGAAAAGACACTGATAAGTGCATATTTGTCTCAACAGGTGGTTTTACTAAAGACGCCAAATATGAAGCCGAACGTTCAAGTATTCCAATATCTTTAATCGACTTAGATTTTCTTGCTGAACTGGTATCGCTACATTACGACAATTTTAGAGCAGAGGGGAAGTTATTGCTTCCGTTAACAAAACTTTATCTACCAGCATACCAGTAAAGATAAGATTGCATTAAATTATTTTAATTCTTTTATTATAGAAAGCAGTCTAAGTTCTATGTTAGATTTAAAACCAATCAGCGGATATTTGGATGATATCAGAAATGCGAAAGAGAATAATACTCTAGCTATATTTGTAGGAGCTGGAATTACACGCAAATCAGAAAGGAATGGAATAAAAATACCTTTATGGTCAGATCTAGTACATAGCCTAAAAAAAGAACTAGATGACTGTAAAGAAGAAGACTTTTTGAAGATTGCCGAACTGTACTATCTTAAGCATGGAAATTCGCATTACGTTTCTAAAGTTAGAAATTTAATACCATTAGACATTCAACCATCAGAGATTCACAAGCTCATACTGAAATTAAATCCTCAGGTTATAATAACCACAAATTGGGATAATCTCTTAGAAAAAGCCATAGAAAAAAATGGATATTTTTATGATGTTATTGCATGTGATAAAGATTTGGGAATATCTTATTTGCCAAAGAAATTGATAAAGATGCATGGAGATTTTACACATCACAATTTTGTATTTAAAGAGTCTGATTACATTAATTATGGGGAGAATTTTCCACTGATCGAAAATTATGTAAAAAGTATATTGTCATCTAGTACTGTTTTATTTCTTGGATATTCATTTAATGATTACAATTTAAAACAAATTCTTGCTTGGATCAATAGGCGGACTACATCTACGCCAAATTTATACATCATACAAGATAGAGACAATCGGTGGGAAAGAAAATATCTAGAGAGTCATAAGCTAATACCTATTAACATACCAAAAGATGAATTGAAGCATTTTCTAAGTGAGATAGATGCGAAAATTAGTTATGATTACAACTCTCTAGAAAAATTCATATTATCAAAATTGCAACATCTTGAACCTTTGAACAATATATATTATAGAGATATTGAACTTGCTTTTGGCAATCAATGTATTGTAAATAATTATAAGAATGTAAATCTGATTAACTTCGAAGGTTTAAAATCTGAACTCCAAGATAGAACTATCTTGTACGAAAACTTTGTAAAGAAATTAGAAGATCTAAATAATCAGAAAAAGAAAGAAGAACATTTTAATATAGAATTAGAAAGAATATGTGATATATTACTCAAGGCGAATATAGGGGGTATAAAATATCAATGTGAAGGGAAAATCTGTTACTATCCTACTGGAATTAGTAAGGAAAATACCTGGATAAAGAATTATTTAGAATTTGATTTCTTAAGAAAAAATAACAATACAAATGAAAAATCGGAACAGTTAAAATCTGCAATTGTAGCTTATAATTTACATGACTACAAATCTGCATATGCTATTACCAGAAATGTCATAGACCTGTGCTTAAGTGAAAAAGATTTTTTATGGGCTTTCATCGCAATGATTAATAATAGAAATTTAGCGTTTTTTATTGAAAATGATTCTAAATGCGGTGATCTACAAGTAGAAAGATTTGATTTAGAAGAGAGATTTTCAAATCTCTCCACCGAATGGCGAAATAAAGTTAAGTCTATATACAATCTTTCTAATTTCTCATTGTATTATAAAGTAATCGCAAATATACTATATGCTTTTTTTAAAAAAGAAAGTGCGGTGCAACACATAAAGAAGGGATACGCCCATTGGGAAAACAATCCGGATTCTTATAGATTTTGGCATAAATCATTGTTAGATTTTGTGATAGGAAATTTTCTTATTGTTGAGAATTACCAAGAATTTATCCTATCGATCGAGCTGTTTTTGAGAACAACAATTATTCGTTCGGAAATAACAAGAAAAATACGTTTGAATAAATATGAAATTTTTTCCGCAATAAAATATTTCGATAATCGAAAAGTCGCTTCATTATTTGAAGTTTGTTTTATAAAAAAAGGACGACGGAATTACAGAAAATTAGAATTTGAAGATGATATTGATAAAGATTGGTTGAAAAGAGTCCTATCTACTTTATCTCAAACATATACAAGCTGTTCGTCCTTTGACGCTAAACGTACAATCGAGCGCTATTTTCAAAATACATTGTTTTTTCTATCCTTAATTGATCTAAGCGACAATGATACCGCAGCTATACATAGGTCAATTATATGTGTAGTAAAAAACAACAATGTAACAATTGCCATAATAAATAGCATTGTTTCTTTTATAATCAATCGATATAATTTATACAAAAGCATCTACCCAGATACCATGATGTTAGATATATTAACAATATTCTTAAAGAAGTTCTCGATAGGAAATTATAATCGAGAAGAATCTTTGGCTCTCGAGAATAATAATTTTTATGTTATCTTTAACTTGCTGCAAAATGAAAAGTCTAGCAAGTTTGAAGACATTAAACTATTGGAAGATGTAATTAAAAAGTTTAATGCATTGGATTCCAATCAAAGTGATAATAAATCTCGTCTTGTTATATGGCTATTTTTTCCTTTGTACTCTATTTCTTCTGAAGAAGTTAAAAGAAAATTAAAAGAATTTATAAAATCATACCGTGCCAATAACGAATATTATCAGATTAAAATTAAATTAGATTCTATCATTTTATTTAATCTTTTTGAAGACAAAGAAGCCCCATCTTCCAGACTTGAAGAAGAAATTTTGACTTTAATAGATAAAACAAGAGATCTAATGAAATCTGGTAAATGTTCGCTTTTATCTGATCTTGGCAATTCATTTCGGCAGTTCCGTGATTTTGCAAAGGATAAATCTATTAAACTAAAATTGTATAGGAAAATTGATGATTTAATTACAGATATAAAATCACACTTGAAAGATCTAAAATTCCCTTCGCAAATTTAACAGTTCTTATATATCCGATTTTATCTAGTAATTTAAAATATAGAAAATATTATTATCGAAATCTCCAAGGTAGAATATACCTTATTCATCCATAGTAAGATCTAAGCTTTGATAGGAAAACAAATATTTATATTTCTAACTTATCTCCTAATGATATTCCACAAATACATTCATAATAAGAAATATTCTTACTAAAACTCCCTCTATCATATCAAAAAAAGCAAAAATAAATTTCTCATCACAATATCGTCGCCAAGTTGTGGCGCGGAGTGGCGGTTGCAGTTTAGTTGCACGTCTGGTGTGCTCGGGCTTTTGTTGAACCCTAATAATCAACTATTTACAAACAGGGGTGTTGCCTCATAAATAAGCCCAGATTCAGAACTTGCTGAAAATGGGCTTGTTGCGTTAAATTTTAAACGGAGAGAGAGGGATTTGAACCCCCGGAACCCTTGCGGGCTCAACGGTTTTCAAGACCGCCGCAATCGGCCGCTCTGCCATCTCTCCTTTTAAAGCGCGTATTCTAAATGCAATTTTGCCGCTCTTGGCAACTTTTTTATTTTCTTTGAGGGAGAAATATAGGCGAAGAGGGAATCCAAAATATTTGAGGATATTTGGGGGTTTGGGAAAGATGGTTTTGCAGAATGCTCTATGGTATGGAAGCGCGAAATTAAATTTTCCACGAAGCATAGTTTGGGCATGAATATGGAATGGCGCGCCAATTGTTTCCAAAATCCTTGGCGGCGGAAGTATTGAAGAAATCGCATCGTCGTGAAATGTTTAAATTTTTGATGAAGATTTTGCTGCGCTCTCCGCGAGCGGAATTGAATCAGGTTGCAACCGATTGCGGCGTTGCGGCGTTTGCGCAATTTTATTGCGTGGTTTTCGCTGAAAATCGGGGGAGAAGAAAGTTTTCCGCCAGGCGTTAGGTTTTCCTTTTCATATTTTGCCATGCAAATATACGGGAGGATACTTATGGGAACGGAAAACAAACCCAAGGGAAAGCGGATAGTTAGCGCGGTATTTTTAAGACGGCAGATGATGGGGATATGGGGTAAGCTGATTTGTCAAATATGAGGGCAAATTAGTTGGGGATTGAAAGAAAAAATACGCGGAAGGGCAAGTTGCGGTAATGTTCTGAATGGGCGGAGATGTCGAACGGCGTTTGGCAGCGTTTACTCGGGTGTAGCACCGCATTGTTATTGATAATTAAAACATGGCGGCGTGGAGTTAGGGAGCTCGGGAGGAGATTTTGCGTTTTTGAGGGCTCGGGTGTGAAAATATGCTGTTCAATCGCATACTTGTTAAAAAGGCGTTCAGCATCGCAATGTTCAAAGTTGTTAGCTCAAAAATCTGGCAAAGTTGCCGCTTGAAGGACAATAGCCCGCGCACTCGCCATTATTTGGCTAAAGGTCGGCATGGCTTTGCACGCCGACGGGCAACTGTGTTCCGTATGGGACGAGTGGAGTAAAAACTCCCATAAATACCAAGAGGGGAGCGTGCGAGAAGCATTGGAAGACTTCTGGGAATTACTCTGGAGCGAATGTCGGGATAGGTTCAATCGTACAAATGGCAAAAGACAACGGCTACAATCCGGAAATCTCCGCCCTTGACGGGCAGATAGAGGAGCTTCAAAACCGCGCGCTTCCGTACGCTTCGGCGAACCGCGAGCGGCTCTTTGGCAAGGGCAAGTCGGCGAGCTGTTCGCTTGCGACTTACGGTTTCAAAACCGGCAATAAGACGCTATCAAATGTGAGCGACGAAAGCGACGAGGTTATCGCCAAGATGCTCTGCGACCTCAACCGTTCCGACTGCGCCACTATATCCTACAAGCTCAATAAGGACGGCATAAAGCGCGCCGTGAATAACGGCGACGAAATCGTCTCTGCAAGTTTCAAGTTCGTGCGCGTGGAGCGGTTCTTCGTCAAAGCCAAAACGGACAAGAAAATATGAGCAAATATTCAATCAAACTTTTCGCAAAGATTGATTCCGGCTCGGCGGAGGTGGCTTTTGGTCTGGAACGTCCGGATTTAAAGCTATGCGAAAGCATATTGAAAGAGATCCGTTCGGAAGTTTCCTTTTCAGAATATGGACGGATCCTCTTTCCCTCGAGCGGCGTTAAAATCCTTAAACTCGAGGCCCGCATATACGAGGAGCGCAGAATATTGAAACGTAAACCAATAACCGATTCCGATAAGAAATGACCGTCTGCAAAACCCTTGAAACGCCTCCGCAATCCTCCCGCAAGAGGTTTGCGCCGCGGGCAAAAAAGCCGCTTTCTGCAGCCGACAAAAAGCTGCGCACCCGCACGTTCAAATATCTTTCCATGTGGGAGGATATCTACAACAAGTGGGGCTGGGCCGATAAATCCGAGGCGGAAAAGAAAGACCTCCGGCACAGCATCAACGTTGATTTATTCGGCAGATATGCTCCGCCGAGCCACCTCACAGACGAGCAGTTCTCCGTTATGCGCTACGCATTGGAACTCCTCTATAACGAGGGAATCCTTACCTGTGGCTGTTGAAACTCTCGAACAGATCGGCTGCTGGCTCTGGGGGCTTATTCCCGAGAAGGAAAGCTTTGCGGTGGCGTATGTGAAAGGATTTTACCTAGCCGACGTCTGGAAAGAGCTTATGGCAAACCTCATATCGGCGTACATTGGAGCGGGTATCACTCGAAAAGCTTTTAACATTGGAAAATGAGCGAAGAGTCTAAAGAGCTTGAACTTGTCGAGAAACGCCTTGATGTCCTTGAAAGAACCTTGTTTGGCAATGGACATAAAGGACTAAAGGCGGAACTCGTGGAACTCAAAACCCAAATCGAAACCTTTAAGCGAATGCCGTATGGCGGTAAGATAAGGGGCGGACGTATGGTAGCTTTGAAATCTGCCCCCGTGTGGACGAACCTTTCGCGCTTTGGGCGTCCGTACCCGCCTTTTGACTACGGCAGCGGCATGGGTATGGAGGACATAGGCAGGGAAGAAGCCGTGGAACTCGGGCTTTGCCCGACGACGAACCCGCGGACGAAATCCCCGACTTCGACATTGCGCTTGAAGCGGAAGTCTCCCTCGACCGCATACCGGATGACATGGTGGACTCTATTATAAAAGAGACGCCAAACGCGCGCATCGAGGGCGACAAGCTCAAAATGCGCTATAAAAAGCCGTTGCCGACGTGGAAAGATTTGGGGCTGAATTCTGCGAGAACGTGGAAGTCGTCAAAGCCGTCCATAAAGGAAAATCTCATAGGAGTTGCGGATGCAAAAAAACGCCTCAAAGAGGGGTTTGAAGTGGATGCGCCGGACGGCGGAAAGGTGACCTTTAACGAAGATGTCCTGCGTCATTGGGAAGAGACGGTAAAGCGCGAAAGCGACGTTTCCGGCAGGCTTGCAAGGCTCAATATCGCCCAAGATTGCGTTCGAGAAACACTTGAAGTTTTGGAACTCCCCAATGGGCAGCGGACATATTTGAATATCTTTGAATCTATCGGAGGGAAAGTAAAAGGAATAGCTGTTGCCGTATCAAATGGCACGGTAGTCCGCACATGGTTTATCAGCAAGGTGCAAGAATTGAACAAACGCAGAAAAGGGAAACGGATAAACAACGCTAAAAATTGAGTACGGTTACGTTCGCGGCTCCGTACCGTACCGGGCGAACGAGTATCGCAACCGCACCGCACTCAATCCGCCTGACACAAATACTATCGGCCAAACTCATTTTAAAATCAACTAAAAAATAACAATGAAAACAAAACCAATTCCAGTGATTGCCGTTTTTAAAAACGGCATGGTAAACGTCAACAAGGCGGTTGCCGTCGTTCCTTCCGTCATAAGAGGAGTAGCAACCGACGTTGTTTTAGAGCAAACGGAGATTTCGCCGGTGTTATTCTCCGGACTCGTTCCTCTAGGTGGGAAGTCGGTAGGGAATGGAAAAACTGACGCGGGAAATGCTCTGGCTGACGTTTTGAATCTCACCGCCTCCGTTGACGAGCTCAAGAACTTTAAGATACGCGCCGCCTTTACTTTCGTTTGCGACGGTAACGGCAACGTCAAAATGTGCCTCGTCAACACGGAAAATTTCGGCATGTGATTGCTTCGCGCGCACACTCAATCCGTAACTGTAATCCAAGTGTTTTTCCGGATTTATCTCGCAACCGCAACCGATTTTATCCGCTTCCTTTTGCGATTCAACGGTAGCCCGCATTATGGAAAGCATAACATCTTTTACAAAATTTTCCAAATTCATAACCGACATTCTCGAGTCAACTACAATTCTGACAACTAAAAAATGCTCTTTAAACTTACAGTTAAAGCCAAAGCCGGCGCGGGCATAAAACGTATTGAGGAGTTGGAGGCGAAGCTTTCCGATACCAAAAGGCTCAATGCCGCCGTCGGCAGGGGCTTTGAACGGACGCTCCGCCGGCATTTTCGGGAGCTCGACAAGCGGCCCAACCGCCGCGCCTGGAAGAAGCCATTTCTGGGAGAAAATCGCGGCAGACACCGTATTACCAAACGCAAAACCCCGTCGTAATGGGCGAAGGCGCGGGCAATGTCCGCCAGACGCAGTTTTATCTGAATACAATCTCATACACGTTCAAAATGCCTCGGCTTTTAAGACGAGCGACTATGTGATTTTGCATTTTACCTGCGAATTCGGCTGGAATAATGGTGTAAGCATCCAACATTGGTACGACGCTTGGGCGGAGAGTATGCCGCAGCGCATTGTGCGCATTAACGGCAACTATATTGAGCTTCAAAGCAACGCAGCGTTTATAACGCTTGATGACAAATACACCGGCTACGAAAGCCATTACATTCACGATGTAGCGAGGTTTTTTGAGGCGCTCAACGGCGGCTCGTTGCACCCCGACTACGAGTTTACATTGAAACCGACGTCAGGCTACATGCTCCGCGCATACTCTACGCGCGCAATGAAGAAGCGCGAGTCGATAACACGCAAAGAAGTGACATTCCACACGTTCTTCCCAGACATATCAGGCAGTGAAATTTTCATCCCACAGCAGGAAACCGGCACTGAATACAACGACATCTCGCGCGAGACGACAATCACGCCTGCGCAGTGGAAAGCGAAGATGGATGCTGGCGAGCGGTTCATCTACGCCGAGCCGAAAGTCGCCTACGACGCCGAAAACGGGATTTACGAGCTTCGCGTCAAGAAGACCCCCTGCAAATAGCCCGCAACCTACCGCTCTTGCAACGGAGTTTTAAACGGCTTGCAACACCCTTGCAACCACCACGAACGCCCCTTGCACACCCCTTACGATAATCCCCCAAATATGGGTATTTTCCCCAAACGTTCGATTTTTTTCCTCAAACCTTCCGACGCGATACAAAACGCCGCGCGCTGCGGTCAAATGCGGAGAGGGGGGGATTCGAACCCCCGGTGGGCTTTTGACCCACACGCGATTTCCAATCGCGCACGTTCGGCCGCTCCGTCACCTCTCCTCAAATTCAGCGCAGGGATTTTTTAACCATTCGCGCTTCAAACTGAAATACACATGCCAGAGAGTGGATTCGAACCACCGACCAAAGGCTTATGAGTCCTCTGCTCTACCGCTGAGCTACTCTGGCAAATTTAAAGATTGTCAATTTACCCCTCGGCGCCTTCAAGTCAAGTTCTATTTCCCCTTTTTTTGCTTTTTTGCGCGCCGTTTGGGTCGCCGCGCCCGCGGGTTTCCGCAGGTATGCAAGGCGGACGTTCATATGTCCATTATGCCTCTTGAAATCGCGCTTCCGTCGGGATTGGATTCCGCCGCATTCCGACAATGACCTTGGTTCCAGCGGCAAACGCGCCGCAAACTGAAAAGCCGCACTGCAATTCGGCGCGCTTTCGCGCTCCGCAAAGACAAAAAGTTAAACCCCTTCCGGCAAATGTGCGGGCGTATCGGCGAATACAGGCTATTCCTAAAATTCGCTTCCCCCAATACGGCAAGCCCGAACAACTTTAAAAGACAATTCGCCGGCGCAAAATCGGCGCCGGTTTTGCGCCGGTTTTGCGCCGTCTTCGTCCGCAAATGCCGGAAAGAAAAATCAGGATTCGGAAATTTCCGCGCAGCCGGCAACTTCCCCCGCCCTCGCGTAGCACTCTATATTTTTCGCGCTGTACTCCGCAAGCCGCGGATTCCAATTTATCCGCACGCCGCTCTCGAAAATAGTCGCCACGCACGAGCCCCCGAAGCGGAACAGCCCCGCCTCCGCCCCCCTTTTGACGCGCGCGGAAACGCCGTCGAAATTGACTATCGTGCCGACGTTGGTCGCCCCTATCTCCGCGAACGCGCAAAGCCCCATGCCGTCCGTCTCTATGAGGTTCAACACCCTCCTGTTTTCCCAGAGTATCGAGAGTTTTTTCGCGAGGGCTATGGGGCTTACAGAATACAGCATTCCGCGGACATTCCTGCGCGCGGCGATTTCCCCCGAAACGGGATAGTGGAATCTGTGGTAGTCCATCGGGCTAAGCCTTGAAATCAGCATGTCGCCGCCCTCAAACCTTTTTGCGAGCTTCGCGTCGCCGAGAAACGCCGCAAGATTGAACTCCTGGCCCTTTGCGTAAAACGAGCGCGCCCCCGATACCCCTCGGATGAGAAGGTGCCGCCCGTCCGACGGAAAGGAGACCGCGCGCGGATTTTGCGCGTCGCCTACGGGTCTTGCGCCCGATTTCAGCGCGCGCGTGAAAAACTCGTTGAACGTCTTAAACTCGCCGGGATTTTTGAGCGTCTCTTCCGTGTCAATGCCGTTTTCCCCGATAAACTTTTTAACGGCGGAGCGGCTTATTTTTGAGTCCGCCCAGAGCCCGCACGCCCTCGAAAATATCCCGCGCGCGACCAGCAGCCAGAGCGCCGCCCCGCCCGCGCGCCCGCCGTAGAGAAAGCGCATGAGCCTTTCGGCGCAGACTTTTTCCTCCTCGCAGGCGCCCTTTGAGATGTTGTATATACGCAAGCTCATATGGATTCGAGCCTCCTCTTCAAAAACGTCCTCCTCTCGGCGGCGCGCGAATTGCCGACCGCCGCGCTCCACGCCGACGGGTCGCCAACGATGAACGCCTTTCTCCGCGCCCGCGTCAGCCCCGTGTAGAGAAGGTTGCGCTGCAGCATTATGAAGTGTTGGCGCAAAAGCGGCATAACTACCACCGGAAATTCGCTGCCCTGCGACTTGTGTATGCTTATCGCGTAGGCCTGCCGGAAATCGGAGAGGTCGCCCTTCGAAAGGAAAACCTCCCTGCCGTCGAAGTCGGCGACGATTCCGGAGTTGTCGCCCTCCACGCGGACGACCCTTCCCATGTCGCCGTTGAAGACGTCGATGTCGTAGTTGTTGCGCGTCTGCATTATCTTGTCGCCGACGCAAAATACGGTTCCCGCCCAACGCATTCCGTCGGTTCGCGGATTCAGCGCGGCCTTTATGGAGGCGTTGAAATTCTCGATGCCCGCCGCCCCCTTGTGCATTGGCGCCAAGAGCTGCATGTCGGCTATCGGATCCGCGCCGAGGCGCCCGGCAAACCCGCCCGACATCAGCCGGACGCACGCGCGGGTACAGGCTTCCGGAGTGTCGGCAAAGATGAAATTCACGTCGCGCGACAAATCGGCGTCTTCGAGGGCGCACGGCGGGAATGCGTCGAGCGAGTCCCTGCCCTCGAGTATCGCGCGCGCGGCGAGGACTATCCCGCTGCGCTCGCCCTGCCTGAAAATCCGCTCGAGGCGAGTGACGGGAAACCTGCCGCTCGAGATGATGTCTTTGAGGACATTTCCGGCGCCGACGCTCGGCAGCTGGTCGATGTCGCCCACGAGAACCAGGTGCGCCCCGTCGGGAACCGCCGAAAACACCGCCGCCGCCAGCTTAGTGTCGAGCATGGAGGCCTCGTCTATAACGACGAATTTGCAGGGCAGCGCGTTGTACTCGTTGTGCTTGAACTTTCCGCCCTCCATTCCCAAAAGCCTGTGTATAGTCTGCGCCGCAACCCCCGCGCTCTCGCCCATGCGCTGCGCCGCCCTCCCCGTGGGCGCGGCGAGCGCGGGGACGCATTTTTTAGCTTTCAATATGTCGCAAAGCGCCCGAAGGATCGTCGTCTTTCCCGTTCCCGGGCCGCCCGTTATCACGCTGAACTTGTTTTTGAGGGCGGCGAGAATCGCCGCGGACTGTTCGGGGGCGAAATCGACGTTTGCGCGCGCCTTCGCCCATTCCACAGCCGCCTCCGCCTTTATCGGCGGCAGAAGCGACGCCGCGCGCGAAATTCTCGCCAGGCTGCCGGCTATCTTCCGCTCCGCAAAGTCAAGCGGCGCGGACTGCAATACGCCGTCGCCCGCGCGCTTTACGTCCCCCGACGCCAAAAGCCTCTCGACGCCCTCGGCGCATTTGGCGGGATCCGCCTGCAAGAGCGACGCCGCGCGGGACACTATTTCGCCGAAAGGAGCGCATGTACCGCCCTCGTCCTCGAGTTCGGAGAGGGCATGGAGAATGCCGGCCTCTATGCGCTCGGGGCTCTCGTTTGAAATTCCGATGTTCAGCGCTATCTTGTCGGCGGTCTTGAAGCCGATTCCGTCTATCTCGCGGCAGAGCTTGTACGGGTTGGAGCGCACGATTTCCGCGCTATCCGAACCGAACCGCTTCATTATCCTGACGCACATGGCAATGCCTATCCCGTAGACGCGCAGAGCGACGACTATTTCTCGCAGGCCGCGCTGCTCGTCCCACGACTTTTTTATGCGCCTTGCGCGCTCCGCGCCGATGCCCTTAACCTCCGTCAGGCGCGCGGAGTCGGAATCTATGACGCGCAGCGTGTCCTCGCCGAATTTTTTTACGATTTTTTTCGCGTACGCGGGGCCTATGCCCTCCACGAGACCGGAGCCGAGATACTTTTCGATGCCGTAGACGTTGGACGGCAGGCGCGACTCAAACTCCCTCACGTTTATGCGCGCGCCGTAGGACGGATGGGCCGCCCACTCTCCCCTGACGAGAACGGTTTCGCCGCACTGGACGGCGGGCATTATTCCGGAGACCGTGACGTTTTCCCTGTACGACGGGTCGGACGGGCGGAGGGAGGCTATGCAAAAGCAGTTTTCCTCGTTGAAGAAAACTATCCTTTCCAGCACTCCCTCGAGGCTGACCGGCTCGCCGCTATTGCGCATGTAAACAAAAGGAATAGGAGGGGAGGCTCAAAGGGCAATACCAAAAACGCCCGCCGCAAGATTTGCGAGGTTTTCATAAACCCCGAGGCATTCAGGGCACCTTCCGGAGAGCGACGGCGCGGAATCCGCGCCGGTCGCGACGAGCGAGGAATCCATGCCCGCCCCGCGCGCCGCGAGATAGTCGTATTCGGAATCTCCCACTCCCACTGCGGAACCGGCCGAAACGCCGAGAATACCGAGCGCCCTTTCGGTGAAAGCGGGCTCGGGCTTGCGCGGGGAGTGCAGCGACGTGCCGACGACGGCGTCGAGCTCGAAGCCGAGCTTTTCGACAATCGCGTCCGCGCCTTCCTGCTGCTTGTTGGTAAAGCATGCCGCTTTCATTCCGCGCGATTTGAGGGCCGCCACGATTTCGCGCGCGAACGGCATTGGGCGCAGCCCGTCGAACATCCGGTCCGGAAAAATTTTCAGATAATGCTCGCATACCGGCTGGGCGAGCGCCTCGTCGTTTCCGTGCGCCGCGAGAATTTTGCGCGCCGTAATCAATATGGAGCCCCCGACGGTCTTAAATACCTCGTCGTAGGTCGGCGCGGGAACTCCGTATTTCAAAAAGGATTCCGAGAGGGCCGAATGTATCGCCGCGTAATTGTCGGCGAGCGTTCCGTCCAAGTCGAAAAGAGCGGCTTTATAGGTCTTCATACGTCTAAAATTCGATCTCGCCGATTTCCTCGAAAAAAGCGGAGGGATGCGACGCAAAAAGCCGCCTTTTCAAATAGTCGCGGGTGGAGTTTTCAATTTCTTTCGGGGCGGCGGGAAAAGTGTTGTATACCGCGCCGGCTACGGATATGCCGCGGCGCTCGCAGACTTCGAAATTCAGGAGGGCGTGGCTGAGGCTGCCCAGCCGCGACGGAACAACGAGAACGAGGGGGAGGTTTCTGTCCGCCACGAAGTCCGCCACGAGATAGTCTTCCGCAAGCGGAACCATTAGCCCGCCGACTCCCTCTATCAGGACGCTCGAATATTTTTCAGAAAGCCTCTTTGTGCAGGCGTCGATTTTCGCGAAGTCGATTTTAACCCCCTCCATGGCGCAAGCCAGATGGGGAGACGCCGGATATTTCAAGACGTACGGGCACGTCGTGAAGTCGAGATCCTCGGGCAGCAGTCCTGAACCCATGATTTTGCGGTGCGATATTATGTCCTCGCTGACGCCCTCGCAACCCGTTTGGACGAGCTTCTGCGTGACGGGGTTTTCCCCCGCCTCCGCGAGCTTTCTGGCGAGCGCCGCGGTTGCGACCGTCTTGCCTATTCCCGTATCCGTTCCGCTTATAAAAAGAACTTTCATGTCAAACCCTGTGCGCTATTATGAAAACCGGATTGTACGTAAGCCCGACGCCCCCGCCGGAGTCCCCGAAGACGGCGCGGTAGCGCGCGGAAAATTCCCTGAACCTCGCGGGCGTCCAAAACGCGGAAAAGCGGCCGTTCACGCCCGTGAGCGCGATGTGCCTCATGACCTCGCGCGGGCTGCCGAAATTCGCGCGGCTGACGGACTCCTCAACCCTCTCGCACTCGAAGCCCGCCCGCATGAGCATGTCGCGTATCTCCAAGGCGTCCGGATAATAGAGGGAATTTCCGCAGAGCATTTTTATCTCTTCGAAATTGCGCGGGCCGAATGTCGAAAACGCGAGCATCGCGCCCTTTTTGGACGCCTCCGCGAGCCTCCCGAAAAGCGACGGCAAATCGGGAATCCACTGCATCGACGACGAAGACACGACGCCTCCGAGCCCCTCCGGGATTTCGCATTTCAAAATGTCGCCCGAAACGGTCTCGCACCTGCAGCCGGCGCCGCGGGAGGCCATGAGGCACATCTTTTCGGAAAGGTCGTTGAGAAACCATACGGAGGGCGAGATTCTTGGCGCGAGCTCGCGCGTCAGAAAGCCCGTTCCGCAGCCGATCTCCAAAACCTTTTCCCCGCGCGGAAACCCGCGCGAAATCACCATAGACGCGAGCCTCTTGGCGACCTCGCCCTGCACTTTCGCGTTTTCCTCGTAAGAACCCGCGCTGCGCTCGAAAGCGCCTCCGACTTTGGAGAACGGGCGCGCGGCGTGCACGAGCGCGCGGCGTATCAGGCGCATGTCCAGGTGCGCGCCATCGCAAAATATCGGCGGCGTCCTCCTCCACGCCCTCGCGAGATTTTCCGCCGGAAAGATCCTGTCGGACTTCGCGGCTATCGAAAGCGTCCACCGCGGCTTTGGCGCGCGCATTTCCGAAAAACCGCGCCCGAGCGATTCGAGCTCCGCCCGCAGCTCGCGCGCGCCGCGCTTTGAGAGG
>CAJMOT010000011.1 GCA_905214995.1 uncultured bacterium
AGGCCGCGGGGGCGGCCGACGCCGCTTCCGCCGCGAAGAGCGCGGACGCGGAAGCGAATATTGCGGCAATAGATATTATCAGTCTGTTTTCCATCGTTTTAGTTTGAGTTTTGAGTTTAGGGTTAAAAGGATTCAAAAATCGCGATTTTCAAAAGTATGTCAAGCGCAACCGCGGGCCCGGCCGCAAAATGCGCGGCCCGCGGAAACGTCAGGCTATTCGTTCGAGAAGATTTGGAATCCGTTGTAGGCCTCCATACCGTGTTCGGAGATGTCCAGCCCCCTGAGCTCGTCGTGGCGGGAAACCCTGATTCCCACGGTATGCTTGAGGGCGAGGAATATGATCGAGCTTATTATTACGCTCGCCGCCCCAACCGCGGCTACGCCTATGAGCTGCGGAATGAGCGCGTGGTCGGGCGAGAATACGCCCACCGCAAGCGTCCCCCATACGCCGCAGACGAGGTGCACCGAGAGCGCGCCGACGGGGTCGTCAATCCTTATCCTGTCAAAGAAGTATACCGAGAACACTACTATCACGCCCGATATCGCGCCGATTATGCAGGCTGAGGCAATAGATACGCAATCCGCTCCGGCGGTGATGCCCACAAGCCCCGCAAGGCACCCGTTGAGAATCATCGAGAGGTCGGGCTTCTTTTGGGCGAACCATGATGTCAGCATAGCCGCAATGAGCCCGAACGCCGCCGAAAGCGCGGTAGTCGTGAAAACGTACGCCACCATAACCGGATCCGCCGAGAACACCGAAGCTCCGTTGAACCCGAACCACCCGAACCACAGCAGGAACACCCCGAGGGTGGCGAATCCGAGATTGCTGCCCGGAATAGCGTGCGGCTTCCCGTTGACGAACTTGCCGATTCTCGGTCCCAAGAGGAAAGCTCCGACCAAAGCCGCCCAGCCGCCGACCGAGTGCACGAAGGTCGAACCCGCCAGATCGTAGAAGCCGATATCCTTGAGCCATCCCCCGCCCCAGCCCCAGGAGCCGATCAGCGTGTATCCGAACATGGCGTAGAGCACGGCAAAAACTATGTAGGAACCGAACTTTATTCTCTCCGCGACCGCGCCGGAAACTATGGTGACGGAAGTCGCCGCAAACATCCCTTGAAAGATGAAGTCCGTCCAATAGGAATAGAGGCCGCCGTTGTAGGCGATTCCGCCCGCGGCTCCCTCGGGGCTCGAGACTCCGAACCCTCCGAAGCCCAAAAAGTGGCCGAATATCCAGCTGTCGCCGGGATACATCAGATTGAACCCTATGAACAGATAGGTTATCAACCCGATCGCCACCGTTATGAAGTTCTTCGCGAGTATGTTGACGCTGTTTTTTGCGCGGCAGAGCCCGGTTTCCACGAGAGCGAAGCCCGGATGCATCGCAAAGACGAGAATCGCCCCTAGAAGAATCCACAGATTGTTTATCGTAAACATTTCCGCACCGACGGCAGGCGCATTCGCCGCAACGGAAGCGGCGGCGGCAGTTGCCGCAGCGTTCGCGGCGGCCTCTTGCGCCGAAAGCGGCAAGGCGGCAAGCGGCGCTAAGGCCGCAAATAAGACTTTTCTATTCATGATATAAAAACTCCCTGTTTGGAAAAAAATTTCCCTTGCGTTTGAAAAAATCACCCTATCGCGTCCGGACCCGTCTCGCGGGTGCGGACGCGGATGCACTGTTCGAGGTCCAGCACGAAAATTTTTCCGTCGCCGATGTGGTCGGTGTGAGCCCCTTTGATTATGGAATCTACCGTCACGTCGACGAACTCGTCGTTTACCGCGATTTCGAGGCGCACCTTTTTGAGTAGGTTGACCTCTATTTCGTTTCCGCGATAATTTTCGCTGTACCCCCTCTGCCTTCCGCATCCGAGGGAATTCGTTGCCGAAATCCTGTAAATTTGGTTCTTGAAGAGTTCCCTCTTCACTTCACCCAATTGTTCAGGCTTTATGTATGCAATGATCAGTTTCATTGTTTGGATTGGTTGACGCGGAACTTATAAGCACATAGCGTGCCAATTTCGCAAAAAAATTTTATTTACCTTACAATTAACTTATTATGTAAAATAACCCCGCGTTCGCAAACGGCGGTTGACCGCGACAATTTTGTATTGCCCGCTGCGCGCCCTACAAAATTGTCGCGATTTCCCTTTTATAGTTGACCTCCCCGCGGGGCGCGCAAAATCTATCTCCGCAAGACGCGCCCCGCTCCGGCGCGCCGAAAAATGCGAAACAAATCCGCGCCGCGCGCGTTTATCAAAAGGAGGAGGATACGATTATGGGAATAAAGGCATCCGCCATACTTTGCGCAATTTCCGCCCTCGCCCTCGCAGCCAATGCGGGCGATATAAATTCCGATCTCATAGAGGCGATGAAAAACGCCGCGGACTCCAATAAAACGGTCTCGCGCGAAGAGTGGCTTGAAGGCGTCGAGACGCTCGCCGACTCGCTCATAAAATCGGAGGCCGTTCTATCCCCAAACGGAGAAAATGAAAAGCTCCGCTTTGACGGCATAAAAAACGCCCTGACTTCCGGCAACGAACATAAGTTCATAGAAGACAGGCTGCGCGAACTGCTTGAAAAAGAGAGCGTGGAACTCGTCAATCGGGACGGCTCGACGCCTTTCCCTCCGGATGCGGAGGGGCTTATTTTAAAAGGATCCATTGAAAACTCTTCGGCTATTATAGGAGGGGAGAAAACGGCGGCGTATTCTATGTCGCTCGAACTCGAAAAAAACGGACAGACCATATGGAAGGACGGCGTATTGCTGATTCCGTCGAGCCCGTATGTCGAGGAAAAGCCGGAAGCGCCGCAACGCATGGTAGTTTCCGGCGCCATAATGAAGACGCATTTGCGCCCGATGCGCCACCCCGGGGGATTCGGGCAAAGGCCGATTGTCATAATAAACCAGGACGGCGTAAGGGTCATTCCAACGGGAAGATACAGAATGCACCCGTATTCGCCTGGGCCGAGACCCATCGTAATAATACCGAAACCGGCGCCGCCGAAACCAAATCTTCCCCCAAAACCGCGGCCCCAGCCGCGCCCAATTCCTCCCCCGAGGTAAATAGCGATCCGGAAAAGACGGAGGGTAGCTCAAACCGAAAGGCGGCGGACAACCCCTCCGCCTTTTTTGTTTATTGCCATACGATGCAACGCCGGACGAATGGAAATGCGCGCAAACATGCGCCCGCAAAAAAAACGGCGCGCTCCCATAAAACCAAAATGGCCGATTTCGCACGCCTGCCGAGGCGCGCCCGCAATAATTTAGGCCTTGCAAAAGCCGCCACCGGCGGGAAATGCATTATCCCGCAACTTTTGCCGTTGATTCAAATTTTCTTCTTAATTTTTTTATTTCTTTTCTTCTTTTGTTGCATTATTTGAATTTGAGACTTTTTGTCGCGGTCTTCCGCGAAACCCTATATTTTGACGATTATTCTTCGCATGTTTTTTCTTTGTTATTATTAATAAATCCCATAGGATAAAAGTATATGTTATTGCGGCAAGGTAAGCCCATGCCCCGCATTTCTCTCTGACATTTACTTCTCCTCTTACGGCTCCGGCAACTTCATAACCATACGACATTAAAAGAATTTGAAGCCAGCACATAAAAAGCTGACGGAGGCTATAAGCGAATGGCTTGCGCCGATAATTCGAATATGGCAAGACGCGAAGAATAACGGTATAACGGAAGAATTCCACCGCGGGGCGAAACTAATCCGGAGGCGCGCCTAAGAATATAAAAACTTTGAAAACTGCCGCCTCAGGGCGCCAGTATAATGCGTAGTAAATCTATAAAAAACAAAATACTAAAAATTCCTATTCCCCAACTATTGGCGTCGATTCAAAACCCACTTCTTTGCTCCGGCTTAAACTCCCACCGGTTTAAACGGCGTAGGCGCGAAATATATTCTCTCCTCGATATATTCGGCGCTATCCGCGCAAACGCCGCGCGAAAGCCAACCTATCCGCTGCGGGACATCGGACGCCGCGGAAACAACGCAATTCCGCGCGCAACTGCGAGACGGGACGGCGCAACGCCTTCGTCTATAAATTTCGCGCGCCTTTTTCCGCCCTTACCGTTCGGCGAAAAATTGAAAAACGACGGATTTCCGAAAAAACCGATCCCGCAAGCCGCCATTGGAAACGGGCGGCGAAGCGCGGGAACGCTCCGCGGCTCAGGCGGCTATTGCCCGGATTTCTCTTCCGAAGCCGGTTCCTTTTTTTCCGCGCGCACGCGCGCAATCTCGCGCTTGCCCATTGAGCGCAATTCGGCGAGCCTCGCTTTCGCCCTCGCCCTCGGGGTCGTCTTGCCGAGCTCCCAACAGCTCACGGTAAGCATGCTTACGCCGGCAAGCTTCGCAAATTCCGCCTGAGAAAGGCCGAACTTGGCCCTGAGCTTTTTGACGGAAGCCGCGTTAAACCTAAACTTTTTCGACGGCTTTTCGGCGGAAACCTCCGCGGCCGCCTCTAAATTACCCGCTTTGGGTTTCTCGGAAGCGGAAACTTTGAGCTCGCGCGAAAGCGCCGCCACCGCCTTGCGCAATTCCGATATCTTGGATTGCAAGGGAGCGACCGCCGCCTTTACTTCCTTGCGGGCAAGCCTGCGAATTTCGTCAAACAAAACGTTTTTTATATCTGCCATTTTCTATAAAAAATTATGCGGAAATTTATATCGCGCAAAAAACGCAATTCAAGAATTTTTTTAGATATTTTGCGCGCAACTGCCTAATTTTATGTTTCTTTCAAATCGTAAGATAATATTTTCCAATTCCACGCAAAAAGTCATACTACGGAAATTATGTCGTCCCAGGAAGTGGTATAGGCTCTGCTGAGCATGTCCCTGCGCGCATTCCACTTTTTGTCCACACCCTCCGCCAGAGGGAAGAGAGTGCCCCTGCCGAACTTCCTGTTGACCTCGTCCACGGAGGAATAGAGCCTGCTGCGCTCGGGCGACGGCCCGAAAAGCTCCCCCTGCGCCGCGCCGCTCTCGAGCCCCCAAAGGGTCACGCCGCTCTTTTTGTACCGCCTTCCCTCGATGAAAATTTCGCGGAGCTTGGGAAATACCGCCTTTATCATTTCCGACGTGTCGTCAGTAGGTCGCGAAAAAGCCACGCTCGCCGAAACCGCGCCCCCCGGAAGCCTGCGCGGAGAACGCTCGGGATAATACACGAAATACGCCCCCGCCCCGCCCGCCCGCTGCCCCTGCGCGCGCAACTTCTCCGCCGCCCTGCCGAGATAGTGGGCCACGGATTGCGCGAGAGACTCGAAATCCCCGACAGGCTCTCCGAAACATCTCGAGCACGCTATGCTCTGCGAAAGCTCTCCCGCGCAGCGCGAATCGCCCAAACAAGGCTTTCCCGAGAGCTCCAGAGCCGTGCGCTCGAGGGTCACGCCGTATTTCTTGCGGAGCCTTGCGCCGGGGCATTCTGCGAGGTCGCGGGCGGTCAGTATCCTGTCGCGCTCGAGCTTCGGGGCAAGCCGCCTTCCAACGCCCCAAACTTCCGAAACGGGAATTTTCCCGAGGATTTCGCGCGCGTCCTCCGGCATTATAAAAACGCCGCCCTCCGTTTTTTTCGCAATATGGTTGGCGATCTTTGCGAGAGTTTTGGTAGGAGCAAACCCTATGCCGCACGGTATGCCGATTCGCCTGAGAACCGCGGCGCGCGCCCTCTTGCCGAAATCGAGAAAATCCATGCCCCCTGGCGGAAATACGAACGCCTCGTCTATGGAATACTGCTCTATGTCGCCGAACAAATCTCCGAGGGTTTCCATGAGCCTGCGCGACATGTCGGCGTATAGCTCGAAATTTCCCGACCTGAACTCTATGCCGAGGCTGCGCGCGCGCGGGCGCAGCTGAAAATACGGCGCGCCCATCGGTATTCCGAGCGCTTTGAGCTCGTTCGAACGCGAAACCACGCAGCCGTCGTTGCTTGACAGCACCGCCACGGGGCGGCCTTCGAGCGAGCGGTCGAAAACCCTCTCGCACGACACGAAAAAATTGTTGCCGTCAACCAAGCCCGTCATCTTCGGGAAAACCTGCGAACCATGGCGGTGACGACGCCGAAGAGGTCGATGCCGCCTTCGCCGGAAAACGAAAAGCTTTCGCTGCGCGCGCCATCGGATTCGAGCCTCGCGCCCCCCGCGGCCCGCCTGAAACGCCGCGCGACAAACTCCCCGTCGACAAAAGCCACCACTATGTCGCCGTCCTTAGGGGAAAGGCTGCGGTCGATTACGAGCAAATCGCCGTCGCAAATCCCCGCCCCCTCCATGGAATCGCCCGACATGCGCGCGAAAAACGTGAACGGCGGATTGCGCACGAGCAGCGAGTTCAGGTCGAGCGGCCCGCGGGCGCAGCGGTTAACGGCGGCGGAAAAGCCGTTCAGCCGCGGGGCGAATCCGGTTTTTTCTTCCATGGATTCCGTATCGCATTTTTATAAAGAAAGGTCAAGATTCCGCGGCGTTTTTTAGATGTTGACCTGCAAGTCGGCGCGGGTAAGATAGGAACGCATATAATATGGAATTTGTCATAATCGCCGCGCTAATACTCTCAAACGGAATACTTGCGATGTCTGAAATCGCCCTCGTGTCGCTCAGGAAATCCAACCTCGCCTCCGACGCGAAAAGCGGCAGCAAGTCGGCAAAGGAGGCGCTCGCCCTCGCCGAAAGCCCCGACAGGTTTTTTTCGACCGTACAAATCGGCATAACGCTGATCGGGATTCTGACGGGCATTTACTCGGGCGAGGCAATCGCGGGCAAATTCGGGGAATGTCTCGCCTCGGCGGGAGTTCCGCAAAAGTGGGCTACTCTCGGGGCGCAGGGGACAGTTGTGCTGGCCGCCACATATCTTACGCTGATATTCGGGGAGCTCGTGCCAAAGAGGATCGGGCTTGCGGCTCCCGAAAGGGTCGCAAAGCTCGTCGCCGCCCCCATGACGCTGCTTTCAAAGGCGACGGCGCCGTTCGTGTGGATTCTCAGCAAGTCTAGCACCGCCGTTTTGAAGCTTATGGGCATAAGCCAAGTCAAAAGCAGGGTGACGGAGCGCGAAATAAAATCCCTTGTTGAAGAGGCTGAAGCGGGCGGCGAAGTCCAGCCCGTGGAGCGCAACATCGTCGAAAGGGTCTTTTCGCTCGGCGACAGGTATGTCGAATCCATAATGACGCCGCGCAACGACATAGTGGAAATAGACGCATCGCTTTCAAACGCGCAAATAGAAGAGACCATAAGAAAACGCCCCCATACGGTATATCCCGTGACGGACGGATCTCTCGACGAAATCCTCGGAACCGTCTCGCTCGAAGACCTCTTCGGGAGGCTCTGCGAGCCCGGGTTTTCCATACGCTCGGCGCTAAAACCCGTGCACTACTTCAAAGACGACACAAAAGTCTACAACGCGCTCGAACAGATGCGCGAGCTGCGCTTGAAAAACGCGATAATATCCAACGAATTCGGAGTGACGCTCGGCATCGTCACGCTAAACGACATTATCGACGCGGTTCTCGGGGACATGCCCGAAGCCAATGAAGAAGACGACATAGTCCGCAGGGCGGACGGCACATTTCTCGTAAACGGGCAGTGCCCTTTCCACGATTTCCTCATATTTTTTGAAATCGACGACCAGACGCAGACCTGCAACACGGTAGGCGGCCTGATACTCGCGCTGTTAAAGCGCATACCGAAAGCGGGCGAAAGGGTCGAATGGAACGGCTTCGAGCTCGAAGTGGTGGACATGGACGGCGCGCGCATAGACAAAATAATAGCCAAGAGGCTGCCTGTCGATTTCGAGGCGTAGGCGCCGCTTTGCCGCGCGTCCAGCCGCGCGTTCGAATAAGAGCCAGGCGGCGGGGATGAGCGTTGCGGAGCAGGCGATAGCCGATTCGCGCAGGATACTCGAGGCCGGTTTGCTGGACATATTTTTTCCGGACGCGAGCGGCAATGTTTTGGCCGCTTCAAACGCGGATTTTTACAATGCGTTTTTGAATCTTGTCGGAGGCGGGGAGGCGTACCGAAACAGGGACGGCTCCGTCAGGCAAAATCTGTCGCCGCGCATAAGGGCGGCGGTACTGGCGGCAATGCTTAATCCCGAAAGGCGCGAAACGGTCGAAAGGCTGCTGGACAATCCGGAGGGCTACAACGCGCTGATCAACGGGCTCATGCAATCCGCGGCGAATCTCGCGGAGCTTGCAAACAAGCCCGAATACGACCTTTCCGGCGAGCTTTCGCAGGCGGTGGAGCTCTTTGTGGAAACGCGCGACAAAGGGCAGACGGTAGACGAGTTTGCCGCGCAAACCGACATGTTCAGGGACGCGCCGTCCGCCGAAACGATGTTTCTGATGAGGCTCTTTGAGGAGAACGCGAAAAGCTCCGGCGGCATTTCGGGAGTACTGAGGGAATACGCGGCGGAATGCAAGAAGATAGACACGACGACGCAGTCGCTATTCGGGGAGGAAAATCCGACGAAGCTCGAAAAGCTTGAAGAGGCTTACAGGCATTATGCGGCAGACCTTTCCAACGAGGCGGGAAATGGAAATCTCCGCTGGCGGGACACCGGGGAGCCCGCGGCGGAGGAAATATCGGAAGCGCAAAAGCAGTACGAGGAGGTTAAATCCAAGTATATGGGGACGCCGCTATGGATGAAAGCTCCGAACGGCAAGCGCACAAATTTGACGGAGGAGCAATGGGTGCGGGTCAGAACCCCCAATTTCAAAAGGTGGTTTGGGGACTGGGAAAAAGAGGCTTGGGCAAAGGCCGCCATGGATTTCCTTGAAAAGACCGCGCCCGTAAGGGAATTGTCGGGCGGGGAATTTCAGAAAGACGGCGTAAAGCTTACAGAAAAAGTACCCGCGTATTTCAAGTCTATCGGAAATGTCGCCCACAATGACGAATTGGGAGATGTCGTATTGGATTTAAAGGGCGTTGAGGATAGCATTGCGCATGGGATTGGACGGCTGAAGTCCGCCGCATTTATGGCTGTTCCCGATGTAATTGAAAAAGGATTCATATTCAATAGGGAAGAAAACTGGAAAGAGCGCGGTTGGAATACGGCCGTAATTGTCGCCCCGATAAAATTGGGCGAAGACGATTATGTTTGCGAAGTTGTAGTCAAAAAAGTTCGCGGACAGCAGAGGTTCTATTTGCACGAAGTTGAAATAAAAAAGACACTTGATGGCGTGTTCAAGTCCGTAGCGAATAACGGCAACGCTTCCCAAGTGTCTAAATTAATACTCGGCAAACATCTCGCGGAAGTCAAGGGAAATGTTTCCAAAGTCGTGGACGAGAACGGAGAGCCGGTGGCGGTTTATCACGGAACGCCTAAGTTTGATAGATTTAGTATTTTCAAGAAGGGATCCGGCGGATATTTGGGGCCCGCAATCTATTTTACAAACCTAAAGACTTATGCGCAAAAATATGAAAATAAATGGGGAGACGGAGGGAATTTATATGATGTATTCATATCTCTGAAACGTCCGCTTAGATGAACAACCAAGAAAAGTAAAACAAGCGATTATTAGTTATTACAAATCCAGACCGGACGATTATATCGCGCCGGATAATGAAGATTCGCCATTAGGAAGCATGACCGGAGCGCAGTTTTTACGCGATGTTATTTTTCAAATGCGAAGGGAGGGAAAAGAAAATCCTTATCAATCGGCTTCTGACGAATTACTTAAGCACGGCATACGCGGAATAACCTACGACGGGGGGCAGGACGGCAGGTGCTTCGTATCTTTTGAGGGAGGGGCGACAGTCAAACTTCAAGATCCGTTCACTTTTGACGGCGAAGGAAATCTTATCCCGCTTAGCGAAAGGTTTGACGAAGCTAATCCGGATATGCGCTGGAAGATAGACGACGATGAGGCTCTTGAAAGGATAAAAAGCCTGTCTTCCGCCGACATTGAGGGGATAATGGACGAAGCCGAGCGGGTTGTGTCCGACAATTTAAAAGAGTCCAAAGGGCGAAGCGCGGCAAGGCTGGAAGCCGACCGCGAAAAATACATACGCGACAATATGTCGAAATGGGTGGAAGGCGGGGTCGAAGACTTCCGCTATTACCGCAATCCGGAGGCCTACGAAATATTCGAAAGCGGCGGGGAATACGAAATCGAAGACGACGACGGCAATGAGCTCGACTTTTTCACAGAGCTCGAAGACGCGAAAAGATACGCGCTCGAACGCCGGTGGGAAGACCATGTCTACGACGAGCTCGACTACAAGGAGGATTTGTACGAGGACAACCCGCAGAACGCGATGCGCAAACAGTTCGAATACGCGTTGCGCAAAATAGGGATAAAAATTACAAACAGCACGGGCGGGACTTTCTACGGGAGCGAATACGTCTATTTGGAGCTGCCGAACGGGGAGGAAAAGAAAATCCGCTTTGCCGACCATCCGCAGGTTTACTCCGCGGACATGTCTGTGGAGGAGGATTGGCGGGCGGCGTTTAAGTTCTTTGTGGAAAGGGTGCAAAGGGAAGACTGGACGGAGGAAAACTATCCCGACAACATACGCTGGAAGATAGACGATCCGTCGCCGGAACGCGTGGAAAAGCTGAGAGCCGCAAGACCCGTGGAAATCGGTGAAAACGACTACAAGGGGCTTTATGAATTGAACGCGAAGTCGGCGCGCGAATATGTCCTGAAGAAATTGCGCGGCAGAAAATATGTCAACGCCGACACTGGAGATGAAGTCGAAATCGGCCAAGCCGGAGCAAGAAAGATTACTTCCCACGGTAGTCGCAATAAGGACTATTTGCGTTCATTTGCGGCGATTCCGCAAATGATAGAGAATGCGGTATATCTCGGGGAAGAGCCGAATGAAAAAGGCAACGGCAAATATGACAAATACCGCTACTACGCCTGCGGCTTAAAAATTGGCGGCAGAGATTATACGGCGCGCCTTACAATCGGAGAACGCAACGGCAAATGGTACTACGACCAAGCCTTGACGGAAATGGAAAAGGGAGACCTTATCGAACAGGTGCCCACGCAGATAAGCGTGCTCTCCGCCCGAGGATCTCCCAATGGTTTTATAGACAACAGATTAATTTCGCTTCTGCAAGAAAATAATTCGGAAAATTCCACGCGCCTGAAATTCCTGCTCCGGCAGGATCGGCGAGAAAATCCGGTAATATGGGCGAGCATAGTGCTTGCGAAGCAGATACTGCTCGGCAGGGCGATAACGAACGCAAGGCTGGACAGGGTGCTGCCGCCCGAAAGGTTCGACGGCACAAAGCGCGAATACGCCGTAAACCGCGCGCGGGAAATCGCCGAACGGTACAGGGCCGACAAGGAGAAGTTCGGGAACGATTTGAATCTCGGCGTCCAGCGGGCGGAAAACGATTTGTATTGGACGCGCGACGTTGTGGAGGAAATGTACGCGTCTTTCCGCCGCGACGGGGAGGAATACGGGATAGCCAGGCAAAGGCTTATGGAATGGCTCAAAGAGCAGCGGCGGCGCGATTTGGAGACCGTAAAAGGGCTATCGTCGGAAGAGCTCGGCATAGACGTGCCCGCCGCCATAGAGGACGCGCTTGAAAAAGAGCCGGAACGCAGGAAGCCCGGGGAAAATGCCGCGGAAGAATCCGGCGAGGAAACGTTTGAAGCCTCCGGAGAGGGGATAGACGCGGAAATTGAAAACGCGAGGGAAAAGCCCGCGCCTTCCGCGATACGCGACATAATAGGGAAAATCCGCATGCGGGTGACAAAGGCGGCAAAGGCGCGCGGCATGGACGAAGCCGCGCGGCGCAGGGCGTACAGAAACACGCTTGCCGAAGTTCTCCGCGAATCCGCAAAACGCCTTACATACGGCAGGGAACGCGAGGCGATAATGAAAAAAATCTCGGATTTGTCCGCAAAGGGATATTCCGTAATAAAAATCAAAGACGGAGAGCGCGCCGGGCAAAAGATAGACAATTACACTTTGCGCGCCGAACATATAGCGTTGCGGATATTCAACCGCGGAGTGAGGGACACAAAGAGGGAGCTTTCCGAAAAGTTTGAAAAAATCGTTTCGCGCAGGGGCAAAAAGCCGTCAAGGATGGAACGCGACGACAAGCGCGCTCTTGCGGGAGCCGTCCAAATGCGCGTTTACAACATAAAGCGTTATTCCGAAATGGACGCTGCGGAACTTGAAGCCGAATATTCCGCAACAGTGGACAGGCTCGAAAACGTCGAGAAAAATTTTACCGATCGGATTCGACATTATGGCGCCTTTGCAAAAGCGATAAGCAAAGAAATCCGAAAGCGTGCTGCGATAGTTCAATACGGACTCCCGCCCTTCCCCGCTTCCGATATAATCCAATATCGCCCGTTGTGCGGACAAAGCGAACGACGGAAACGGGAACAGAAATCGTCAAACCCGAAAATGAGATGCATAACATGCGAAAGCGACAAAACTCTGGCGCGCTTGATTTCAATAAAGCTCGATTTTGGTTTATACGCATCCGCGCCGGATTCATATTGCCATGCAAGTCTTGCGGCTTAGGCAAGATAATTCTTTCTCCGACATAATGCCCAAAACCAAAAAAGCGGCATTCATCGGCAAAAAAGCCGCTACCCCGCGCCTGGGGAAGCGGCTTAAAGAAAATCGAGGCGAGAGGATTCCCCCCATCGCATCGGATTTCGCGCTTGCCGCCGCCTTTCCGCAAGATTGCCCGCGCGAACGGCGTTTGGCGGAGCGCGGAACGCCCTCAGAAGCGCGCCTCGAGGTCGTCGAGAATCCTGTCGAGTTCATCCTTTGCGCGCTTCTTGGCCTCGGCGAGCCCCGCGAGGTCCTCCGCCTTTTCGTGCGCGAAAGCGTAGAACTTTATCTTGGGCTCCGTGCCGCTTCCGCGGACGGCGAAGCTGTACCCGTTTTCGAGCGTATAAAAATAGAATTTTTCGCTCGGGATGCGGATTCCGTCGGCGTCGAAAATTTCGTCTTTGGCAAAGTTAACGGCTTTGGCGACCCTCACGCCGCCGACGCTCTCGAGCGGGCACTCGCCGAGTTTCGCGAGAAAATCCTGAATCTGCTTTGCGCCCGCCGCGCCCTCGCGGTACACGCTGCGGAGGCTTTCGAGATAGTAGCCGCATTTGAGGTATATGGAGTCGAGGTATTCGTCCACCGTCATGCCTTTGGATTTCAGATAGCCGAGCATTTCGCAGAACATTATGACGGCGGAGTTGGCGTCCTTGTCGCGCACGAGGTCCGTGCCGAGATAACCGTAGCTCTCCTCGCCGCCGAATACGAAGAACGTCGAATGCTCCTGCGAAAGCTTGGCGCGCTCGAGATATGAATATTCGTCGGCGGACTTCCCGATGGCGTCTTCAAGCCGCCTGCGGTAGAGCTCGAGCCTGCCGCCTATCCACTTGAAGCCCGTGAGGGTGTTGACGCACTTGACGCCGTACGACTGCGCTATTTTGTCCTGCAATGGGGTGGTGACGAACGTCTTTATGATGGCGCACTTGGTGGGGTCCGAAATTATCCCCTTTTCAATCATGCGCGATATGCGGTAGTCGGCCAAAAGCGAGCCTATCATGTTGCCAGTCAGCAGGCGGATTTCGCCGGAGCGCGCGCGGATCGCCACCCCCATGCGGTCGGCGTCGGGGTCGGTTGCCATGAGACATTCGGCGCCGGTCTCGCGCATTTTCCGTATGCCCATCGAAAGCGTTTCGGCATACTCGGGATTCGGCTGCCTGACCGTCGGGAAGCGCGAATCCGCCTTCATCTGGGGCTCGACAAAATGCGGTTCGAGCCCGAAGTGGCGCATGACCCTCGGGCACATCGCCGCCCCCGTCCCGTGCACGGACGTATAGACGACTTTCGGCTTGTTTGCCGCCAAAACCTCCGGATCTATCACGCAGTTTTCTATGGACCTTACATAGTCCTCCTCCGCCTCCGCGGGAACCGTTTTAACGCCCGACAAGTCGATTTCGAGAAACTTGCCGACGTCGCTCCACGCCACTTTTTCGACCTCGCCGACTATGCCCTCCGCGTGGGGGCTTATAGCCTGCGCGCCGTCGGAGAAATAGACCTTATAGCCGTTGTCGTGGGGCGGATTGTGGGACGCCGTTATGACAATCCCCGCCGTGGTTTTCAGGCGGCGGACGGTGAAAGACAGCTGGGGTGTGGAGCGGGGAGAATCGAATATGTACGCCTCGCCGCCCATGCGCGCCCAAACGGAGGCCGCGAGCTCCCCAAACCTCTTTGAGAAGTGGCGGACATCGTAGGCAACGGCGAGCTTCGGAACTCCGCCGGCGGCGCCGAGGTGCGACTTGCAATAGTTGAAAAGCCCCATCGTGGCGCGGACGACGTTGAAGTCGTTCATATTGTTCGCCCCGACTGCGGCGTGCTCGGGCGTGCCCTGCTCCGACTGCCTTCCCAGCTCCGCCATAGCGGGGGATTTTCCTATCGTGCGCCCCCTCATTCCGCCGGTGCCGAAAGCCAGGAATCTGAAAAACCTGTCGTCTATCTCCTCGTACCTTCCCTCCTCAAAGAGCTCCACGAGGGCGTCAACCGCCCACTCGGGCAGGAAATTTTCGGCCAGCCACGCGGAAATGTTGGCGGCGGAGCTCTCCATTATTTTGCCGGAAGCCTCCGACATGAGCTTTTTGAGATGGCTTATTTTGTCTGACATAAATTTTCCTTCGCTTATTTGTTAAAAAGGCGGCCGATGCAAAACCGGCCGCCGGACACAATCCGCTCCGGCGCCATGCCGGCCCCGGCGCGCGGGTCAATACGGGAGCGGATGGGACTTGCAGAGCCCGACCGCGATTTCCCTCGCCTTTGCGATGCGCGCCTCGTCATCGGGGGCTCCCAAAACCAGATCTATGGCTTCGGCGATCTTCTCCATGTCGGCTTCGTCCATGCCGCGGCTCGTCACGGCGGGGGTTCCGAGGCGTATGCCGCTTGCCTTGAAAGGCGAGCGCGTCTCTCCGGGAACCGTATTCTTGTTGGTCGTAATATTTGCCTTGTCGAGGGCGTTCTGGGCGTCCTTTCCGGTGAGATCCGGATGGCTCTTGCGCAGGTCGATAAGCATCAAATGGTTGTCCGTGCCGCCCGAGACTAACCCGTAGCCGCGCTTTTTGAGCGCTTCCGCGAGAGCCGCCGCATTCCTGACGATCTGCGCCTGGTACTCTTTGAAAGAGTCTTTAAGCGCCTCGCCAAAACATACGGCCTTGCCCGCTATGACGTGCATGAGCGGCCCGCCCTGCACTCCCGGGAATATCGCCGAATCCACGGCCTTGGCGAGCGCCTCGTCGTTCGTCATGATGAGCCCCCCGCGCGGGCCGCGCAGGGTCTTGTGGGTGGTTGTGGTGACGAAGTCGCAGTGCGGCACGGGAGACGGGTGCAGGCCCGCGGCGACGAGCCCCGCTATGTGGGCGATGTCGGCCATCAGCAACGCGCCGCTCTTCTTGGCGATTTTGCCCATTCTCTCAAAGTCGATTTTGCGCGGATATGCGGAAGCCCCGACCGTTATGAGCTTGGGACTCTCGGCGAGGGCGGCCTCTTCGAGCTTGTCGTAGTCGATGAAGCCGGTTTCGACGTCCACGCCGTAGTTTACGACGTTGAAAAGCATTCCGGAAAGGTTCTTGGGATGGCCGTGCGTGAGGTGCCCGCCGTGCTCGAGGCTCATCGTGAGAATCTTGTCGCCGGGCTTGAGGACGGCGGCGTAGACGGCGGTGTTGGCCTGAGAGCCCGAATGCGGCTGTACGTTGGCGAACTTTACGCCGAAAAGCTCCTTGGCGCGCTCTATCGCGAGCCGCTCCACGACGTCCACAAACTCGCAGCCGCCGTAATACCTCTTGCCCGGATAGCCCTCGGCGTACTTGTTGGTGAGCGTGGAGCCCATCGCTTCCATGACCGCCGGAATCACGAAATTTTCCGACGCTATGAGTTCGATATGAGTTTGCTGACGTTCGGTTTCGTCGCGTATGGCGTCGAATACCGCCCTGTCGATTTCCTTTAAGGAGCCTGCTTGAATCGCCTTGTTCATAATAAAAAGTCCTATTTCGTACCGGAGCCGGTTTTTTGTCAACATAAAGAATTCCCGCGGCCCCGCCGCCCGCGGGCCGGAACAAAAAGCCTACGAATTTTCAAAATCCATAAGCTTGCACACCCTGCGCTCGTGCCTTCCGCCCTCAAATTCCGTCGAGGCGAAAATGCGCGCAATGGATTCCGCGAGCGTCGGCGTGAGGTATTTCGAGCCCATGCACAAGACGTTCGCATTGTTGTGCAGGCGCGAGAACTTCGCCGCATCCTCAGAGAGGCACAGGGCGGCGCGGATTCCGCGGATTTTGTTGGCGGCTATCGACATCCCTATGCCCGAAGTGCATATCAGAACCCCCAAGTCCGCCTTTCCGGAGTTTACGTCGCCGCATACGAGCTTGGCGAAATCCGGATAATCGACGCTCGCGGAATCCGCGGGCCCCCTGTCCGCAACCTCATAACCCGCCGCGGAAAGCGACTTGGCGAGCGCGCATTTGAGCGCGAACCCCCCGTGATCGGAGCCTATGCTAAGAGTTTTTTTTGAGCTCATGTTCGAGATATTTTACGATGTGCGGAATCGCCTCGGCTATTTCGTCGCGCACTTCTATGTATTCGGAAAGCGGGCCGCCGTAGGGATCGGGGACGTCGGGATGCTGGCAGTCGGGAATCATCTGGCGCACGGTGAACATGCGCTCCGGCGGATTCCTGTAAAAATTCCTGACTTCGTCTATGTGCGAACGGCTCATCGCGAACAGCGCGTAGCATTCGTCGAGCATCTTCTGGGTGAGCGACTCCGCCCTGTACGAGCTTATGTCTATGCCGACCCGCACGAGGGCGGACACGGAATTCGCGCTCGGCGGCATTCCGTCCACCGCGGAAGTCCCGGCGGAGATTATTTCAAGCCCGCGTATGGGGGACGTCTTGGGGCGCGCCTCTATCGCGTGTTTCAGGAGCGCCTCGCCGATAGGGGAGCGGCATATATTGCCCGTGCAGAGGAATATTACTTTGTTTTTCACTTATGAGCCGGTGTCTTGGTTTTCAGAATATTGGAACAATTCTCAAAAAAACCGCCGCGCTGTCGAGCATTTTTAAAAACCGCCGACGCCGGAGCGTCCGAAAGCCGAAAAAGCTTGGAAATCGCGCCGCAGGAATTTATGTATTTTTAAAACTCCGGCTATGGACAAGACTTTTTTGAGGAAAGCGTTACTTCTATCGGCGGCAGCCCTATCCGCCGCGCTCGCGCCGCTTCGGGCGGCGGCGCAGGACGCCCCGTTCGACGCAAAGACGGCGGCGGAGCTCATATCGCAAAACCCCGACTTTAAAAAGTGCGCCGCCGGCTTCGCGCGGCGCGCCGATTCGCTATACGCTGACTCGAAATTCCCCGAGGCCTCCGCCGCGCTGTTCGCCTCCGAGTTTTTCGGATTTTTCGGAGAATTCGCGCCCGGCGCCCCCGCGGAGCTGTCGGAATTCATGCTCGCCGACCCCGGGCTGCTCTCCGATTTCTTCTCCGCCCTCTCGCCCAGGGACGACAGGCCGAAAGTCGCAAAAGCGATCGTCGACATCTGGAATTCGGACGCGGAGGGCTTTAAAAAGTTTCCGAGGCTCGCGCTCGCGATAGCCGTGGTGTTCGACACCCCTCCGCCGAAGAGCTGGCCGCACGCCCAAGTCTCCGAAAAATACCTGCCGCGCAAATTTCCCGAACCCGCCGCCGCGTTCGCCGAATGGAGGGCCGCGCGCGAAAGGGGACGGCTGCTGTTCAGGTTCGAGACAATGTCGCTCGACGAGCTCAAATACCTCGTCGCCTCCGCCGCTTCTCCGGAAGACCGCGAGTGGGCGCAAAAGTCGATATCCATAAACGCCTCCAACATAGCGCGGCTCTACGCTTCCGTGCCCTACGACCGCGGGAGGCTCGCCGCCAAGCGCTTCGACTGGGAGGGCGCCGACTACCGCCTGAAAACCATACGCGAGACCGGCGGAATCTGTACCGACCAGGCGTACTTCGCGGCGGAAGCCGCCAAGGCGCGCGGTGTTCCGGCGTTCATATTCACAGGCGCGGGCTCCGACGGATTCCACGCGTGGACTGCGGCTATGAAAAAGCCCGGCAACTGGGAGTTCGGCATAGGCAGATACGAGGGCGCGCGCTTTGTCACCGGCAGGACGATAGACCCCCAAACTTGGGAGACCGCCTCCGACCACGACCTCGAAAGCCTGCGCGAGGGCTTCCGCAACGGCGGAAAATACCGCGAAAACGAGCTCCACACGATTTTCGCCGAAAGGCTTTTCAGAGCGGGCGACTACGCCGGCGCGGAAAAGTCCGCGCGCAGGGCGATTTCCGCCGACAAGCGCAACGCGAAGAGCTGGCGGCTGCTCATCGACTCCGCGCGCAGGCGGGGCGACGCAAAATCGGCGCGCGCGGCGCTCGACGCGGCGGTCAAGGCGTTTTTCAAATACCCCGACATCGACGCCGAATTCCGCCGCGAGCTCATAGCCGACCTCAAGGCATCGTCGGAGGACGCCGCCGCCCGCAAGCTTTCCACCTCCATAATAATAAAGACAAAATCCGAGCGCCCCGACATCGCAATGTCCTTTGCGCGCGCGGAGCTTGAAGAGGACATCGCCGCGGGCGAAGCGGAGAGGCTGGCGACTTCCTACAAGCGGCTGCTCGGGATATTCAAGGGCGACGCGGCGATGGCGGCGACCGGAATCACAATACCCATACTGAACGCCCTCCTGAAAAAGGGAAAAATCGAAGAGACGGACGCCATTATGAAAGTCACCCGCCAAACCCTCAAAACGTCGAAAGACTCCACGCTCGTCCAGCTGCTCGACGACATCGAAAGGCAGCTTGCCAACATAAAGGCGAAAAACGCCCGGGTAAACAGATGATTAGATTGGCACGCATACCGGCGGCGGCGCTGTCCATAGCTGCGGCTTTCTGCGGATTCGCCTCCGCCCCCGAGCCCTCCGAGCAAACCGCAAAACCGTGGGCGTGGTTCTGGGCCATGGGCGGCGCAATGGAAGAGCGCGGGCTCTCCGAAGAGCTGGAGCTCATGGCGGAATCCGGAATCGGCGGGATCACCCTCATTCCCATTTATGGAGCCGGGGGCGACGAAAAAAATTACACGGAACTGTTCTCGCCGCGCTTTATGGAGCTTGTAAGACATGCGTCAAAGGAGTGCGCGCGCCTCGGAATGGGCTTCGACTTGGCGTTCGGCAGCGGCTGGCCGTTCGGCGGGCCGTGGATTGCGAGGGAAAATTCCGCCAAGCGCATAACCGCCGATATGAAATGCGAGAGCGTCGGGTTTAAGGTGAAGCGTTCGGCGCCAGGCGGGCACGGCTACGTTGTGGACCCGTTCGAAAGCGCGTCGAACCTCGCCCATGCGGAGAAGTTCAGGGAGATTTTTTCGCGCCCCGAAAACAGGGGAATCGTGCGCGCGTTTTTCAACGACTCCTACGAATTTTACGGCGCGAACTTCACGGACGCGTTTTACGAAGAGTTTGAAAGGCGGCGCGGGTACGACTTCCGCCCCTACGCCCGCGAGATTTTCGCGCAGTCGCCGAAGCCTTCGCGGAGCGCGGAAACCTCCGCCGCCCCCGCCGGATTCGGAAGCCTCGGCGCGGAAAAGTCCGCGAGGATATGGCAGGACTACCACGAGACGATATCCGACCTGCTGCTCGACAACATGACTGAAATCTTCGCCCGAACCGCGCGCGGGCTCGGGGCGGCGAGCGTAAACCAGGCTCACGGCTCTCCGGGAAACCTCATAGACCTGTACGCAAAGTGCGACATTCCCGAAACCGAATCTTTCGGGTCTAGCGGCTTCAAAATACCGCTTGTGCGGCGCGACGGCGAATATCCCGCGCAAAATTTCGGCCGCCCGAACCCCGACATGATGAAATTCGCTTCGAGCGCGGCGCACATTTCGGGGCGCAAACTCGCCGCGGCGGAGGCGTGCACGTGGCTCACAAACCACTTCAAAACCGCCCTCTCGCAGATAAAGCCGGAGCTCGACGCGCTCTTCTGCGCGGGCATAAACCACATTTCCTACAACGGCTGGACATATTCCCCGCCCTCCGTTCCGTTCCCGGGCAGGCTCTTTTACGCGGCCTCCAACTTCAACCGCAACTCCGCGTTCATAGACTTTCTGCCGCATTTGAACGGATATGTATACGAAGTCCAGAAAACCCTCCAAAGCGCCCCGCACGACAACGATGTGCTCGTCTACTTCCCAATCCGCGCGCTCTGGAAAAAGTCCGGAGGCCCCGACCACGTGCTGATGCTCGACGTCCACCGCGCGAGGGCGTGGCTCGGGCGCGCGCCGCAATTCGCCGACACGCTGCGGGAACTGAACGCGGGCGGATTCGCGTTCGACTACGTATCCGACGCGTTTTTAAGAGAGGCGGCTTGCGAAAACGGCCGAATAAGGCTCGGAGGCGGCGATTACGCCGCGCTCCTCGTCCCGGACGTCGGAGAGCTGCCGATAGAGACATTCCGCCAAATCGACAGGCTCGCAAAGTCCGGCGCGAAAATCGCCTTTCGCAATGCCGTTCCGCGCGGCGTTACCGGCTTCGGAAACCTCGAGGCAAACCGCGCGGAGGCGGCGAAAATCCGCGCTTCGTGGGAAGACCTCCCGAACGCCAAGGCTGGCGAAACCGCGTCCATGCTCGAAAGCTTCGGCGCAAAGCCCGAAAAATCGCTCGCGCAAAACGGCATTTCGTTTTACAGGATGAGGGGAGGCGGCGGGAAAATATGGTTTGCCGCAAACCTCTCCGGCAAATTTTCCCGCGGGAAAATAAAGCTGTCGTCAAACGGGGGCGGCGACTACGCATATTGCAGCCCGCTCACGGGCGAAAGCATGAGGCTTGCGCAATCCGGCGGGGAATTCGAGCTCGCCCTCGCCCCGGGCGAATCCTGTTTTTTGGCGGAATCGGGAGAGAAATCCCCAAAGCCTGGCGCATTTCCGCGGACCGCCGCAAAAATCCCGATAAAAGGGGAATGGACGATAGACTTCCTGCGCCCCGTGCCGGACGGCGGCGGACAGGAATTGCCCCCGCAAATAAAGGCTCGGGAGCTCAAAAGCTGGACGGAGCTCGGAGGAAAAGCCGCGCAAAGCTTCGGGGGATTCGCGAGATACTCCGCCGAATTTTCGCTCTCAGACGCCGGCGCGGAATACGTCATAGACATGGGCGACCCCCGCGACCGCGCGAGCGCATATATAAACAAAAAGAAAGTTGCCGACATCTGGTGCGCCCCGTTCAGGGCCAAAATCCCTCGGGGAATTTTGAAGGACGGGCGCAACCTGCTGGAGATAGATGTCGCAAATTCGTCGTTCAACCGCGTCCGCGCGCTCGCCGCAAAAAACCCCGATTGGAACCGCGCAAACAACATTTTCGACATCACTTACGGCAAATTCGAGCCTGAAAAAAAGCCGCCCGAACCGTCGGGACTGCTCGGCGAAGTCTTTTTGGAAAAACTATCGAAATAAAACGAAATGAAAATCCACCAACTCATGGCCATCGCGTTGGCGGCCGCCCTGTCCGCCAACGCCCAGATATGCGAGACGCTCACCGAGCGTACGACAAACCTGAAAGAAATCGGGCGCATCAAAGGGGTAAACTCCGGAGAAAGCCGCGCAAACAGGCTCGGGGTCGGCTTCGAGTGCCTCGACAGAAAAGTCTTCGACCCCGAAAAGGTCTACGACAAAATCGCGAAGTCCGGGTTGAAATTCGCCCGGTGCCAAACCGGCTGGGCGCGCACTGAAACGCAAAAGGGCAAATACGACTTCTCATGGCTCGACTCCGTCGTAGACAACCTGCGCGCGCGGGGGATTCAGCCGTGGTTTAACGTCGGATACGGCAATCCGCTCTATATGGACAATCTCACCAATCCCACCGGCGTCGGGCACGTCCCCCTCTATTACGGGGAAGAATGTTTGCAAGCGTGGAAAAACTATGTCCGCGCGCTCGCAGGGCATTTCAAGGGGCGGGTAGACCAGTTCGAGATCTGGAACGAGAGCAACCACCTGCCGTTCTGGCAGCCCGAAAAGCCCGACGCCAAGGAGTATGCAAAACTCCTGAAAATCTCCGCCGACGAAATACGCAAAGAAATTCCCTCCGCGAAAATCGGGGCGGCCATGGCGGGAAGCCCGCCGGCATATTTTAGGGATCTGTTCGCCGCCGGCGCGGGTGAAATTCTGGACTTCGTATCCATACACCCCTATGACAACGTTCCGGAAATCGCCTACGACCAAAGGGTCAAGGGGGCGCTTTCAATACTGCGCGAATTCGGCGCCGGTCACGTCAAACTGCGGCAGGGGGAGGCGGGCTTCCCATTCCGCATTCCGGCCGGATGCTGGAAGAAATCGTGGCACCCGAGCGACGAGGACATCCAGGCGAAATGGATGTTGCGCAGGTTCGTAATCGATCTGCACAACGGCCTCGACATGTCCTCCATTTTCATGGTCTGCGACTTCAACCCCAACTATAAAGTCGGCGGTAAAAAGCAGCCGGCGGAAGCCCAATGGGGGCTGATCGAAAACGCGCCCAATTACAGGCCGCGCAAGGCGGTGGAAGTCGCAAGCCGCATATGCGCCCTGCTCGACGACAAAACCGAACCCGCCGAATGCGCGTTCAGGCTCGGGCCGCAAATTCCAGAAGACGTCCGCGTTTCGAGGCTCGCGGACGTCGCCCTGAACGCCGCCACAAAATGCTTTGCGCGCAACGGCTATCCGATGATAGCCTATTACATGCCCGAAGACCTCCAATTTAAAAGCCGCGTCATAGAAAACGTTCCGGCAACATTTGTGTGGGGAAAGGCGGCAATAAAAAATCCCGTAATAGTCGACCCGTTCGACGGCAGGATATACGCCGTGACCTCCAAGTTTTACGGCGGCGGCGCGGGCGCGCTTCCCGTCGCGGACTATCCGCTGATGCTCACCGACAGGGCGGCGATCGCAGATATCGCCGAATTTTTAGAATAGCGGCGCCGCGCAAGGCAAAAGCCGTCCGGAAAACTCCGGGCGGCCTTTTTTGCAAAACTGCGCGGAAGACGCCCCGCAAGCGGCGCTTCAATCAGAGCTCGACAGTCCTGCCCGTGCGCGCCGACTCGTCCGCCGCAAGCACGATTTTGAGGCTGTTTACGGCGTCGGCGAGGTGCTCCGACAAATCCGCGTCCTCGGTTATAGCCCTGTAAAAATAGAGCTGCTCGCGCGCGCAGAGGTCGTCGTGCTTCGGCTCGTCCTTCGTGTCTATCCACTCGTCCTCGCGCGCCCAGCTTCCGTCGGGAAGCGTCTCGGAGGAGTGGAAGCGCAGCTGCTCGGTCTTTGTGTGCGAGTCTATGTCGTCCGACTTCGAATCGCCGCCCGCGTCCTTCGCGCGGATGGAGACGCAACCCTTCGGGCCTATGACGTCCTTGACGAAAAACGCGTTGGTGGACATCATCGGCCCCCAGCCGGCCTCGTACCATCCGACGGAGCCGTCCTCAAACGTCACCTGCAGCTGCCCGTAATTGCGCTGGTCGGGATTCAGCTCGGGGCTGAGATTCGCCATGATTCCGCTCACGCGGACGGGCTTGGAACGCGTCATCTGGCACATGACGTCGACGTAGTGGACGCCGCAGTCCACAATAGGCGTCAGCGACTTCAAGAGGTTCTTGTGCCCCTCCCATGTCTTGCCGTGCGACTGTTGGTTGAGGTTCATGCGCATCACGAGCGGCGAGCCCAAAGTTCGCGCGAGCTCTATGAATTTTATCCATGACGGGTGGTGGCGCAGTATGTAGCCGACGACCACTTTTTTGTTCAGCCTTTTCGCGCACGCCGCCACGCGCTCCGCGCCCTTGACCGTCGAGGATATCGGCTTTTCGACGAACACGTGGCAGCCCGCCTCCATCGCTTTCACAGCCAGGGGCTCGTGGGAGGCCGGATAGGTGCAAATCGCGACCGCGTCGGGCGAGGCTTTCGCGAGAGCCTCGTCGAAGTCGGAAAAATACGGATAATTTTTGCCGACCGACTTGTTGAACGCCTCCGCCGCCTCGGGGTTGGCGTCCGCTATTCCGACGATTTCAAATTCGTCCAGTTTGTCGTAGGCGCGCGCGTGCGACGAGCCCATGTTTCCGCATCCGACGACGATGACTTTAACTTTTTTCATAATTCCTCTTTTCCGTATGATATTTTGTCCGAACCGCAATACGGCGGATTCAATTTAAAAAAGCATACGGCGCAGCGCGCAAAGAATCAACAAATACTTGGGCGGCAAAGCGGAAAAAATAAAGCGATGTCAAAATAGTTCAAAAGCGGCGAAAGGCAATCCAAGCCCGCGCGCGTCCGCTATTTTCCGGCAGCTGTCCGGGCGGCCTGCCAAAATGCCGCTTGAACGCCTTTGAAAAGCGGAACGCGTCGGCGTCGTATCCAACCTTTGCCGCGGCGTTTTTGAAAACGTCGCAAAAAACTTCCGCTTGAAAAGCGCGTCGACGCGCTTCGGCGGAAGCCCGAAAAATTTCGAGGCCTCCGCCGCCGTCCAATTCCGCGAAAGCGAATTTTTCACCTCGAGGATTTTCAAGTCCGCACCGGCGCGGCCGTCCCGCCGCCCATGACATTTGCGGGCGGAAAATTCGGCGGCGTAAACGCCGCGCTCGCGGTCCTTCTCCGCGCCTGCCTGTACCTCGCGCTCTGCGCGTTCGGCGGCAAAAAACTCGCCCTCCAACCCAAAACCGGCAGGATAAGGCCATGACGTTCCATAGCAATATCGCGAAAAGAGAAACTATCTGATGACAAACCAAATCTCGAAAGTTTTCGGCGAGGTGCCGCGCGGGTTGGACGAATTCATCGCGGCCTCGCAAATCGTGCAGGCGGAGGCGAAAAAATATTTCATAGAGTTCTGGAGAACAGGCAGGCCGTACCGCAGCGGGATACTCTGGCGGAACCTCCGCGACGGCTGGCCGATTCTCTCGGACGCGGCTGTCGACTGCTGCTTTTCGAAAAAGCTAGCCTACTGCTACATAAAGCGCGCGCAGGAAAACGCGATGGTATCCGCAAACGACGACCTCGAAATAACCGGCGTAAACGACTCTTTCAAGCCCGTCTCCGGCGAAGTGAGGATAACCGACGCGGAAAGCGGCGAAAAGCTCTTTGAAAAAAATTCAAAATCCCCGCGAACGGCAAGGCGGCATTGGGCAGAATCGCCGAAACGCCCGCGGAGCGGGGAATGCTTCTGATTGAATACGAAATCGGCGGCAGAAAACTGCTCAACCACTATCTCTACGGGAAGCCCCCGTTCGCGCTCGACGACTGCCTGAAATGGCAAAAGGAGCTGAAAATAGAGCGCGTCTGACGCCCGTCAGCCGACGCCGACCTCCTCGAGCCCGCAGTCCGCGTATCCGAGCACGAACGCCCTCACGCGGCGCGGCTTAAAGAGCGCCCTGACCCCCTCCGCGTAGAGAGACAGCTGCCTTCCGTATTTTTCCGCCGCGCCCGCGGCTGACGGCTTGAAGTCCACAATGCGCGCCTCAGCAATGCCGCCGCCGGAATCCTTGAAAATTTCGAGCCTGTCGATTACGCCCGTTATCGCGCGCCCGCCCGCCGAGCAGCAGAACGGCAGTTCGGCGTAAACCTCCGCCGCCCCGCCGCCGAAAACTTTTTTCCCGCTTTCCGAGTCGACAAGCCTGCGCGCCGCCTCCAAAGCCCCCGCGGTTTCGGCTTCCCCGAAGCGCGCGCCAAAAATCGGCGCGGCCTTTTCCGCGGCTGCGATTCCGCCTTCTGAACACGCGCGCAAAATTTCGTGCACGAGCTCCCCAAATTTCAGCGCGCCGGAATCCGCTCCGGAGTCCGCGCGCTCCGAGGGCCTCTCTTGTTCCGGAAGCGGCGGCGGAACGTCGGGATTTTCCAGCGGCTCTATCGCGGGCCTCAAAGAGGCTTTCCGCTTCCCTTCCGCCTCGTACCACCGCGGGTCGCCGAGCGAAAGCGAGTTGCCAAAGCTATCGCAGCCGAGCGATCTGAAAGCCGAAAGCGCGAGATTTTTCGCGGCGGAGGCGGACTTCGGAGAAGGCTCCGGCATAACCGCATACACGGCGTTTTTGGCGCGCGTGAGTGCGACGTATAGCGCGCAGATTCCCTCGAACGCCTGGGCGTCGCGCAGACGCTCCAAGTTTGAAAAGAGCAGCGTGTCGAGGGCGCAGACGGACGCCGGAGGAGTCAGCATCACCCCGAGGTAACGCTCCCCGCCGCCGAAAACGCCCTCCCGCAGCTCGCGCAATCCGGGCCGAACGACATTGGATATCTTGTGGATGTCGGGCAGGACGACCATGTCGAACCCCAAGCCTTTGGACTTGTGCACGGTCATCACCTGCACGGTGTTTTCCGCAGTCCCGGAGCGGAAGGTCTTGGAGCGCAAAAACGCGATAAAGGCGTCGTCGCCGCCCGAGAGGGTCGCATCGAACTCCCCGCACGCCTCGCCGAGCCTCGAAAGCATTTCGAGCGAAAACGCGTCGAGTTTTTCGACGCCCGACTTCTCCGGCGAGAGAATGAAATCCTCATATTCCTTAAACAGCGCGAAATACCCCCCGCACTCTATCGCCTCGCGCGCGCGAGCGCAAAAGTCCGCGTCGAAGCCGCGGCAGAATGCGCGAAAAGGCGTCATATCCACCATCGCCGCCGACGCCGTGTCCGACGGGTGGGCGAGGCGCTTTACTATTTGGACAAATGGCGGGACTGTCATATTGCCCGCGCAAATGCGCATATCGAGCTCTCCCGCAACCGGCATTCGGACGGAGTCCTCCGACGCCCTTCGGCGCAAATAGTCCACGAGGCCGGCGACATCGTCGTTCTTGCGCAAAAGCACCGCGCACGACTTGCCCCTCCCCGGCGGATCAATGCGCCTTAAAATGCGGTAGACCTCCTCCCAAACGGCGGATTTCTCCGCGTCGGACGCGCCCCGCCCCGCCCCTTCCGCGCGCTTGACGAGCGACAGGGCGACATGAGACGGCCTCTCTGGAAGCGCGGATTCGTGCGGGGAAAACATCCCGCAGAAAACTTCCGCAGACCTGCGCGTAAAAGCCTCCGACAGCGCGTCCGCATCAGAAAAGAAAGCGTTTGCCAACGCTATTACATTCGGCCCCGAACGCCACGACTTCACGAGTCTCTCGCCCTCCTCCATCAGCCCCATGCGCGAATATTTCGAAAATATTTCCCCGAAGAGCCTGAAATCCCCGCCGCGCCACGAGTATATGGACTGTTTCACATCGCCCACGTAAAAAAACGACCTTGCGCGGGTTTCGTCGCAAACCGCCTCGTCAACGAGATTTTCAAACACCTCCCACTGCGGGCGGGACGTGTCTTGAAATTCGTCGAACATCCAGTGCCTGAACTTCGAGTCCATGCGCTCCTCCATGAGCAGCGCGCTCACGCGCCTCCCCGGGTCGGCGAGGATTTTCGGAATGTCGTCGAATACCAGCTTTCCCCTGCCGCGCACGCTTTCGGAATACTCCCTTTCAAATGCCGCGCAAATTTCGCCGAGCGAGCGCGTCGCGGCGCAGAGCCTGCGCAAATGCGCCGACAGCAGAGCCCGAAACAAATGCGAGAGCGTCCGCGCCAAATCCGGAGGGATTTCCGCCTCGCGGCGCGAAACGGTTATCTTGGTTCCGGCGGGAATTTCGCCGCGCTCCCTGAAAATTTCGGAAAGCTTCGCCGCGGCAGCCGGAACGGACGCGGCGACGGCGAGCCTGCCGGACTCCGCAAAGAATCCGGAGAGCCCCCATTTTTTTACTCCGAGCGCGGCCTCTTGCTCGGCGAGGCGCGCGACCGCCGCGGCGTATTCGTCCGGATTCCAGCCGGCAGGCCTGACGCGCGAAAAAAGCGACTCATCGCCCCACTCGGAAAGGTCCGGATGTTCCCACAGCATCCTCCGCGAGGAATCGACAATCTCGGAAAATTTTCTCGAGATCGACTTTTCCTCCTGCCCGAAGGTGGCCTTTTTCACAAGCTCCGAAAACTCTCCGAACGCGCGGTTTGACGCCGATATTCTGCGAAACACCCTCTCCCGCGCGCCGGAAATCTCGCGCCTTTCGGAAAACGGATCCATCACCGATATGTCGGAGAAAATCCCGAAATCCGCGGCGAAAACCCCGAGCATCGACGAGCAGAACGAGTCTATCGTCCCGAGCCTCAGCCTGCCGAGATTGTCCGCGAACCTGCGCAGCAGCGCGAGAAAATCGGACTTTGAATACGCGGCTTCGTCGCCGCATATCGCCTTTGAGAGCCCGCGCGCGGCGGAATCCGATGACGCCGCCGACGCGGTGCGCCCGAGGATCTCGCCGAGGAACTCCCCCGCCGACTTGCGCGTGAAAGTGAGCGCGATTATCGACGCCGGATCCTCCTCTTCGAGGGCGAGGGCGATATATCTTCCCGTCAGGCTGTAAGTCTTTCCCGACCCCGCCGACGCGAGGCTTCTGCTGTTGGCAAAAATCTTTCCTCGAGGCTTCATTTTTCAAACTCCGCAAGGTCTTTCATTTCAGAATGCCCAAATCCGAAAACCTCGGCGAAGGCGTCAACGTCAACCCCGCCCTCAGGGAGGAATTTTCCATCCCTTATGTCGGCGGCGATCAGGGCGGCTTTTTCCATCGCCGACGCGAGCATCTCGCGGGAAAAGCCCTCCCACATTTCGACGCGCGCCTGCGAAGCGTCTTTCGGCGCGAGAAAATATCCGCACGAAATTTCCGCGCCCGGATACATGTCCGCGGCGGCGCGCACATATATCGGCAGCTGCAGATTTTTCCATTCGCCCTTCGCCGTCAAATGCTCCCTCTCGGCGAAATTCGCCGAAACTTTGTCGATCGTCTTGTAGTCGAGCACGGCAAACTCCTCTTTCCCGCCGGATTCGCGCGCGTCTATTCTGTCGATTCTCCCCGCAAATTCAAATCCCCCCTCTGAAAAGGAAAACTCCATTTCCGCGCCGATTATCCGCCAGCCCTCCGCCCGCCGCGCCGCCTGGACTTCCGCCGCCCGCCTCAGCCTGCCGCGCAAATTCTCGAGCTGCATTCTAACCTGCGCCCTCGGAAACTTGCCGAACTCCGAAAATGCGAGCGAGTCGAGGCGCGAGGACAGGCATCCGAAAATCTCGGAAAAATCCTCCGAATCGCGCGGGCCAAACTTGGCGAACCCCTCCATCACCCCGTGAAAGAGCGAACCGAACTGCAATGCGTCCATCTCCTCCCTGCCGGCGTCGAAGATTTCGGCCTTCAAAACGCGCTCCAAATAAAAGAGCCACGGAGAGCGGATGTAGGCGTTGAGCGCGCTCGGAGAAAGGGGGCGCGAATACCCTGGATTGCGGGCCGAAAACTTCCACGGCGGAACGAAGTGCGGCCTTTTCAAATCCGGCGGCGACTCCGAGAAAAGAAGCTTCACCCGAGAGGGAAGATCGTCCTCGAGCAAGAGAAGCGGCGACGGCATGAGCGGGTCGGAAGTCCGGTTTCTGCGGGGAACGGCTATCGAGAGCTTGCGCCCCGCTCCGGAATGCGAGCGCGCCAGCGCCCAAAGCATGTACGCGTCGCGCGCGAGCCTCGAACGGGCGTGCCTAAGCCCCAAAGCCTTCCGCGAAGCGTCAGAAAGAAGCATGGCGTTCGCCTGCGCGAGCGGCACGACGCCGTCGTTCATATCCGCGAGGACGAGGTGCGGCTTTCGCGTCCAAAACGCCTCCATCCAATCCGAAAGCGCCACACCCGCACGCTTTGCGCCGAATTTCGCGGCTGCGAGCCTCTCAGAGAAAATATTCAAACAGTCCTCCGCGGAAAAGGCGCCCTCGGGACATTCCGCGATCTCCGCGAGCGTATCCTTAAAGCTGCCGAACGCCGCCCTTTCCCTTTCGGGAGCCGAACCGCCCGAAAAATACGCCTCCGCCATATCCGAAATCGCGCGGCCCGCGCGCCGCGCCGCGTCCCGCTCCGCGGACAAAATTTCCGCGAGTTCCGAAACCGCCCGCAGGATTTCCGATATTTTTCCGAAATCCGCGGACCGTCCGGCGCCCTCCGGACGCGCTCTGGAAAGGAAATCCTCAGCCGCCCGCAAATCCGCCGGAATTGCGGAATCAGCCACCCTGTCCATGGCGCGCAAAACCTTTTCAAGGCTTTCCCCCGGAAAATATTTTCGGGAAAAATACGGATTTTTGCAAAGTTCTGCGGCGGAACGGAAATCCGGCCCCTCCGAGAGTATTTTAAGAGACGACAGAAGCCTGAAAAACGCCGTATCCGCAAGGCCGCCCTCCGAAGCGCAATGCGCGCTTATCCCGCGCGATCCAAGGGCGGATTTGAAAAGCGGAGCGGACGAATTCTGCTCGCAGGCGACGGCTAAAATGTCCGGCGCCGCCCCGCCGTATCCGGCCGCGAGCTCCGCCACGATTTCCGCCTCGCCGTCTACGGATTCGCACACGGTTATCGAATCCGAGGCGATTCCGAGCCGCCGGTCGGCGTAAGAATCTTTCGGGATTCCGAACCCGTCGAAAAATTCGGCGTCCGCGGCAGGGGCGTATACGGCAATATCGGAGATTCCGGCGGCTTCGGCGAACCTTCTGAAAAGCCCCGAAGAATCCAAAATTCCGACTGCCGCATATTTCCTCCCGCCGCGCCGAAAGCCCTCAAAGGCCCGCGCGATCGCGCCGGCGCGCGTCTCGAGCCCCGCGGAGCGCAGGCGGGCGGAATGGCGCCTTTCAAGTTCG
>CAJMOT010000012.1 GCA_905214995.1 uncultured bacterium
CGCTGCCGCGGCCCCCGCCGAGGAAAAGGACGCTTTCGACGTCGTTCTCAAGTCCGTCGACGCCTCCAAGAAGATCGCGGTCATCAAGGAAGTCCGCGCGATTACCTCGCTCGGCCTCGCCGAAGCCAAGGCCCTCGTCGAAGGCGCGCCCAAGACCATCAAGGAAGGCGTCGCCAAGGCCGAAGCCGAAGAAATCGCCAAGAAGCTCAAGGACGCCGGCGCCGAAGTCGAAGTCAAGTAAGCGACTTTGGATTTGCGGCATTAAGGCTTTCGCGGAGAGTCCGCGGAGCCCCTCAAAAGGGGTTCCGCGGCTGTCCGCTTTTTACGCTTAAAATCCCGAAGCGAAAAAACGGGGATAAAATTTAAGTTCTCTAAAAATTTTGCGAAATAACGCTTCTCCCGATTCCGGCTCGCGCCGGCGTTTGGCGGGGAAGGCGCGCGAGGGCTCCGCTTTGAATGCGGCGGGCTCCGGCGGCGCGCGGAGGGACGCGCAGGCAATTTCCCCAGCCGGAAGCCGGCAATGCGGCTTTCTCCGGCAGGCGGGGAAGATTTCGCAAAATTTTTAGGGAATTCAACAACAAAGCATCTCCAAGAATATGTCAGAGCGAAAGAACTTTGGAAAATTGAAGGAAGTCATACCGCTTCCGAATCTAATTGAGAACCAACTCAATTCCTATGTGGATTTCCTTCAGATGGACGTCCCGCCGTCGAAGCGCAGGCAGGTCGGCCTGCACGCGGTGTTCAGCGAAATTTTCCCGATAGAAAGCTACGACGGCAAGCACAAGCTCGAATACGTTTCCTACGACCTCGTGGGGCCGAAGATGAGCGAAGTAGAGTGCATAAAGGAGGGCGCGACCTACTCTGTCGCCCTGCACGTCACTTTCCGCCTGCGGGAGGAAGACCGCACGCAGGAAGAGCGCATATTCATGGGCGACATCAACATGATGACCAAGAGCGGCAGCTTCATCGTAAACGGCGCCGAGCGCGTCGTCGTGAGCCAGCTGCACCGCAGCCCCGGCATTTGCTTTGAGCAGACCCTCCACAGCTCGGACAAGATGCTCTACTCCTTCCGCCTGATTCCCGACCGCGGCACTTGGGTGGAAGTGCAGTTCGACCAGAACGACCTTCTCTACGTCTACATCGACCGCCGCCGCCGCCGCCGCAAGTTTCTCATCACTACTCTCCTGCGCGCATTCGGTCACAGCTCCGATCAGGAGATTGTAAACCTTTTCTACAAAGTGGAGGATCTCTCCGTCGACAAGGCTTTGAAGATGGAGAACATCTCGCACTTCGTTCTCGCCGAGCCCGTCACCGATCCCGCCAAGGGCGTCGTGCTCCTCAAACAGTACGAGACTCTAACCACCATCGCCGTCCAAAAGTTCAAGGCGGCAAATATCCGCGAATTTAAGGTCATCGACACCACCGTCGACGACGGCGCCATTGTCCGCGCAATCAAAAAGGACAAGACCAAGAACGAGGAGAGCGCGCTAAAATACATCTACACCCAGCTGCGCCCGGGCGAACCCGTGACCACCGAAAACGCCCGCGCCCTCCTGCGCCGCACCCTCCGCGACCCCAAGCGCTACGACCTCGGGCGCGTCGGCCGCTTTAAGATCAACCAGAAGCTCGGCCTGTCCACGCCCCTGGAAACTCGCACGCTCACGAGCGAGGACATAGTCGCCGGCACCAAATACCTCTGCAAGCTCAAGAAGGGCGAGGGGGTCATCGACGACATCGACAATCCCGGCAGCCGCCGCGTCCGCACGGTGGGCGAACTTCTCGCCAACCAGTGCCGCATGGGGCTGGCGCGCACCGAAAAGCTCATCCGCGAGCGCATGAACGCCACCGATCAGAACAGCGACTCCCTCACGCCGTCGCGCCTGGTCAACACCAAGGTCATGACGACCGTCATACGCGACTTTTTCGCGCGCAACCAGCTCTCGCAGTTCATGGACCAGATAAACCCGCTCTCGGAGCTCACGCACAAGCGCAGGCTCTCGGCTCTCGGCCAGGGCGGGCTCAGCCGCGAGAGGGCGGGCTTTGAAGTCCGCGACGTACACCCGTCGCACTACGGCAGAATCTGCCCCATTGAAACGCCGGAAGGCCCGAACATCGGCCTCATCAATTCGCTCTCGTGCTACGCGCGCATCAACGAATTCGGCTTTATCGAAACGCCTTACAGAAAAGTCGAAAACGGCAGGGTTCTCGACAAGATAGACTACCTCTCCGCCGACGACGAAGAGGGGCTCACCGTGGCGCAGGCCAATTCCGAAATAAAGGACGGCAAGCTCGTCGGCCGCGTGACCGCCAGAAAGTTCGACGAAGTTTTTGAAGTCGACCCTTCCGAAGTCGACTACATGGACGTCAGCCCCAAGCAGCTCATCTCAGTCGCGGCCGGCATCATTCCGTTCCTCGAACACGACGACGCCAACCGCGCGCTCATGGGCTCGAACATGCAGCGCCAGGGCGTGCCGCTCCTCAAGACCGAGGCTCCCCTCGTGGGAACCGGCATTGAGGGCAGGGTCGCTACGGACTCCCGCACGGTGGTGCTCTCCGAATCCGCCGGCAAGGTCGCCAGCGTCGACGCCAAGAGGATAATCGTCACCTCCGACGGCGAAATGCCCAAAAAGGTTCAGGGCAAGATAAAGAGCGACCCCGACAAGGGCGTTTTCGTGTACGAGCTGCGCAAATTCATGCGCTCCAACGCCTGCACCTGCTTCACCCAAAAGCCCGTTGTAAAGCGCGGGCAGGCGGTGAAGGCGGGAACCGTACTCGCCGACGGCGCCGCCACCGAAGACGGCGAGCTCGCTCTCGGCAAGAACGTGTTGGTCGCCTTCATGCCGTGGAACGGCTACAACTTTGAGGACGCCATTCTGCTCTCCGAAAAGCTCATCAAAAACGACGTTTTCACCTCCGTCCACATCGAGGAATACGAAGTGACCGCCCGCGACACCAAGCTCGGGCCCGAGGAAATCACGCGCGACATTCCCAACGTCGGCGACGAGGCGCTCAAAAACCTCGACCGCAACGGCGTTATCCGCGTCGGCGCGGAAGTCAAGCCCGGCGACATCCTCGTGGGCAAGATCACCCCGAAGTCGGAGACCGAGCTCGCGCCCGAGGAAAAGCTCCTGCGCGCCATATTCGGCGAAAAGGCGGCCGACGTCAAAGACACCTCCCTCGTCGTCCCCTCGGGCGTCAAGGGCATAGTGATGGACGTAAAGACGACAACCAAGAGCGACCGCGAAAACGAAAAAGTTTCAACGAGCGACATCCGCCGCCGCACCCGCAAGATCAACGAAGAGCACCGCGCCCAGACCGACAAGCTGCGCGACGACCTCACCGAGGCTCTTTCCAACGTCCTGCTCGGCGAAAAAATCCCGCTCGACGTCCGCAACTCCGAGACGGGCGAGGTAATCATACAGGCAAACAGGAAGATCACCAAGACCCTCCTGCGCCGCCTCGCCGCGGTGTCCAAAAACATAGACATCGACCCGTCCCCCGTGCGCATAAAGATCATGGAGATCGTCGACAACTACCAGCGCAGGTTCGACGAAATCGAAAAGGAGCGCGCCCGCAAGGTGGACTCCATCGAGAGCGGCGAAGGTTCCGACCAGAACGTCATAAAGACCGTAAAGGTCTACATCGCCACCAAGCGCAAGATTCAGGTCGGCGACAAGATGGCGGGGCGCCACGGCAACAAGGGCATAGTCGCGCGCATAGTTCCCGAGGAGGACATGCCGTATCTGCCCGACGGAACCCCCGTGGAAATCTGCCTCAACCCGATGGGCGTGCCCTCCCGAATGAACGTGGGGCAGGTTCTCGAGACGCACCTCGGCTGGGCGTGCAAGAAGCTGGGCATAAAGGTTGCCACCCCCGTGTTCGACGGCATAAGCGAAAAGGACATCCGCCGCTACCTCAAAGACTCGGGGCTCCCCGAGAGCGGCAAGGTGCGCCTCATCGACGGGCTCACGGGCGAATATTTCGACCAGGAGATAGTCGTCGGCTACATTTACATGATGAAGCTCAACCACCTCGTAGCCGACAAGATCCACGCCCGCGCGGTCGGCCCGTACAGCCTCATCACCCAGCAGCCTCTCGGCGGCAAGGCCCAGTACGGCGGCCAGAGGTTCGGCGAGATGGAGGTGTGGGCGCTCGAAGCGTACGGGGCGGCCTACACGTTGCAGGAGCTGCTCACGGTCAAGTCCGACGACGTGCAGGGCAGAACCAAGATTTACGAGCAGCTCGTCAAGGGAGACAGCTCTTTGCAGGCCGGCACTCCGCAGTCTTTCAACGTTCTGATGAAGGAAATGCAGGGCCTCTGCCTGAACATCAGGCCCGAAAACAGCGACGCGCTCGACAGGTAGCGCGCGCTTTCCCCGAAAAGCCAAATTCTAAAAAGGAAATTTTCGTATGGAAGAAAACAACACCAATCAGGCAAATCAGGCCCAGGCGCGCGAAATTCTCGGTTTCGACTCCGAAGCGGGTTTCGATTGCGTTTCGATAGGGCTCGCGTCTCCTGACACGATCCGCTCTTGGTCGCACGGCGAAGTCAAGAATCCGGAGACTATCAACTACCGCACTTTCAAGCCCGAGCCCGGCGGCCTCTTCTGCCAGAGAATTTTCGGCCCGATCCGCGACTACGAATGCGCCTGCGGCAAGTACAAGCGCATACGCTTCAAGGACCAGGTCTGCGACCGTTGCGGCGTCGAGGTGACGACCAGCCGCGTGCGCCGCGAGCGCATGGGCCACATAGAGCTCGCCGTGCCCGTTTCGCACATTTGGTTTTTGAAGAGCATGCCCAGCCGCCTGGGACTGATCCTCGACATGACGGCAAAGGCGCTCGAGAGCGTCATCTACTACGAGAGGTACGTCGTCATCGACCCGATGAACACGTCGTTTTCGTACATGCAGTTCCTCACGGAGGAGGAATACCAGCGCGCGGTCGACGCTGGCGACGAGTTCGTCGCCAAGATGGGCGCGGAAGCCGTGCGCGACCTCCTTCGCAACATCGACCTCGAAAAGCTTGAGACCGAGCTTACCGAGCAGATGCAGGCAACCCGCTCCAAGCAGATCAAGAAAAAGCTTTCCAAGCGTTTGAAGCTCGTCCAGGGCTTCATCGAAAGCGGCGCGCGCCCCGAGTGGATGATTCTGGAAGTCCTGCCAGTCATTCCGCCGGATCTGCGCCCGCTCGTTCCCCTCGAAGGCGGCAGGTTTGCAACCTCCGACCTCAACGACCTCTACCGCCGCGTGATCAACCGCAACAACCGCCTGCTTTCGCTCATGCAGATGAAGACGCCCGACGTCATCATCCACAACGAAAAGCGCATGTTGCAGGAGTCCATCGACGCGCTCTTCGACAACGGCCGCCACGGGCGCCCCGTCACGGGCGCGGGCAACCGCCCCCTCAAAAGCATTTCCGACATGCTCAAAGGCAAGCAGGGCCGCTTCCGCCAGAACCTTTTGGGCAAGCGCGTCGACTACTCCGGCCGTTCGGTAATCGTCATAGGCCCCGACCTCAAGCTTCACCAGTGCGGCCTGCCCAAGAAAATGGCGCTCACTCTGTTTGAGCCGTTCATCATCCGCCGCCTCAAAGAGCTCGGATTCGTCCACACCGTCCGCAGCGCGCGCAAGATGATTGAAAAGAAGTCCCCCGAAGTATGGGATATTCTCGAAGAGGTCACGCAGGGGCATCCGGTGATGCTCAACCGCGCGCCGACCCTCCACCGCCTTTCGATTCAGGCGTTCGAGCCCGTCCTCATCGAGGGCGACGCAATACGCCTGCACCCGCTCGTCTGCGCCGCGTACAACGCCGACTTCGACGGCGACCAGATGGCCGTCCACGTCCCGCTCTCGCTCGAGGCGATAATGGAGGCGAAGCTGCTGATGCTCGCCAGCAACAACATCTTCTCACCCTCGTCCGGCAAGCCGATTCTAACGCCCTCGCAGGACATCGTTTTGGGCTGCTACTACCTAACGTACGAGCCGAGCCTGAAAAAGGGCAAGGGAGAGAGGGTTCCGCTGCTCTCGAGCCTCCGCGAAGTCCAGGGCGCGCATGCCGAGGGAATGCTCCATTGGCACGACTGGATCGACTATGCCAATCCCGACTACGGCAGGGAGACCATTTACGGCGATCCCGACAAAAAGGTCATACGCACGACCGTCGGCAGGGTCATTTTCAACACCATTTGGCCCGAAAAGATGGGGTTTGTGAACTTCACGGTTCCCAAGGGCAAGCTCGGCGACCTCATCTTAAACACGTTTAAGATTTGCGGCCGCACCGAGAGCGCGCCCGTGCTCGACCGCCTCAAGGCGCTCGGCTTCCGCACCGCGACCCTTGCCGGCATATCCATCGGAATCGGCGACATGGACATTCCCGCCGAAAAGGCGGGCATCATCGCCCAGGCGCGCGCCAAAATCAAGGAAGTCGAGACCGAATACCACCGCGGCACCATCACCAAAGGCGAGCGCTCCAACAAGGTTATCGACATCTGGAACGTCGCGACCGACGCCATCGCCAAAAAGGCGTTTGAAAAGCTCGCGCAGGTTCCCGTCAAGACTTCCGGAAGGCAGCACATCAACCCCGTCTACTTCCTCATGGACTCCGGCGCTCGCGGCAACAAGGCGCAGGTCCGCCAGCTCTGCGGCGCGCGCGGCCTCATGGCAAAGCCCAACGGCGAAATCATCGAGCGTCCGATTCTCTCGTCGTTCCGCGAGGGTCTGAGCGTGCACGAATATTTCATTTCCACCCACGGCGCGCGCAAGGGGCTCGCCGACACCGCCCTCAAAACGGCGGACGCCGGCTACATGACCAGAAAGCTCTGCGACGTGGCGATGGACGTCATCATCACCGAGGAGGACGACCGCAACACCAACGGCATCTGGAAAGAGGCCATATACGACGGCGACGACGAAATTGTCTCGCTCTTCGACCGCATAGTGGGCCGCTGTTCCAGCGACGACATTCCCAACCCGACCAATCCGAGCGAAATCATAATCCGCAGCGGCGAGCTCATCACCGAAGCCATGGCGCGCCGCGTCGACGCCCTCGGCATAGAGCGCGTCAAGGTCATGAGCCCGCTCACCCACTTGAAGCGCAATTCCATTCCCGCCAAGGCCTACGGCATCGACCCCTCGACGCAGAAGCTCGTCGAGCGCGGGACGGCGGTCGGCATAATCGCCGCCCAGTCGATCGGCGAGCCCGGCACGCAGCTGACGATGAGAACTTTCCACATCGGCGGCGTCGCGCAGTCGGTCAAGGCTCCGGAAATCACCGTCCGCAACGACGGCAAAGTGGTGTACCGCGACCTCCGCACCGTGGAGCTCTCGCACCTCGACCCGACGAGCGGAAAGGAAATCAAGGGGTATGTCGTCCTCAACAAGACCGGCCACATACTCATACTCGACGACGACGGCAAGGAGCTTGAAGACTACGCGATAGTCGCGGGCTCGTGGATTGCCGCCGCCGACGGGGAGAAAATCAAGAAGGGCACGCAGCTCGCGCGTTGGGACCCGCACAACATACCGATTCTTTCCGACCGCGAGGGCGTCGTGAAGTTTATCGACATGATCGACGGGCTCACTTTCCGCAGCGAGTTCGACCCCTCCACCGGCCGAAGCACTATCACCGTCTCCGACCACAAGGAGGACCTCAACCCGACGGTCGCCCTGCTCGACAGAAAGACGAAGCAGACGATTTCGCTCTACGCCATTCCGACGGGCGCGCAGGTCGTCGTGGCCGACGGCGACTACATCCGCCCCGGCACGATGATCGCCAAGACCCCCCGCTCGGCGGCAAAGACCCAGGATATCACCGGCGGCCTGCCGCGCGTGGCAGAGCTCTTCGAGGCCCGCAGGCCGAAAGAGGCCGCCGAAATGGCGCGCATAGACGGCATCGTCAAGATGGCCGGCACTCGCCGCAAGAAGAAGCTGCTCAAAATAATTCCCAAGGGCGCCGACGAGAGCGACGAGGGCGTCGAGGAGCACCTCATTCCCGCCAACAAGCGCATTACCGTGCAGGACGGCGACGAGGTCAAGAAGGGCCAGCCCATAACCGACGGCGGCTTCGACCCGAGCGAAATCCTCGAGATCATGGGCCCGAGCGCCGTTCAGGAGTACATCCTCAGGGAAATCCAGAAGGTCTACCGCTCGCAGGGCGTGACCATCAACGACAAGCACATAGAGGTGATCCTGTCGAGAATGCTGCGCAAGATCCGCGTGATTGAGCCCGGAGACTCCGATTACTTCTGGGGGCAGCAGGTGGACAAGTACGAATTTATGGAGACAAACAGGGCGATTTCCGAAGCGGGCGGCAAGCCCGCCACCGGCGAGCCGATCCTGCTTGGCATCACAAAGGCGAGCCTTGAAACCGAAAGCTTCATCAGCGCGGCGTCTTTCCAGGAGACAACGCGCGTGCTCACCGAAGCCGCGACTCTCGGAAAGCGCGACGACCTCACCGGCTTCAAGGAAAACGTCATAATGGGCAATCTCATCCCCGCCGGCACGGGGCTTGCGGCCTACCGCAAGCTCAGGGTCACGGCCGAGGGCGGGGAATTTGCGCCCCTAACGGAGGATCCGCGCGCCGGAGAAAACGCGCAGGCCGCCGTCCAGAAGTCCGAATGAGACTTCTTTATTTCGGAGCCGGCGGGTCGGGCTTTTTAGGCGGGATAGGGCGCAGAGCTTTTTCTCCTCCGAAAAGGGCCGCCGCCGAAGGCGCTCTCAATTCCGCCCGCCCCACGGCGGAGGATTTTGGGTAAGCCCGCTCCAGACACATTCCGGAGGTTGCCCTTGTTTTGGGAGGCTTCCCGCTCCGCCGCGAGGCGGTTTGCGCCCGAACGTTTTAAAAAAGCGCGGAGGCGCCGTCCCGAAAGGGAAGGGCGGAAAGGCTTCAGAACGCCGTTTGCAAAGGGAAATTTCGGGATACCAAAAAATTAATCGCAAAAAATCCAAAATAAAACTTGCCAAGGGGAGATGATTATATACTTTCATTCATCTTTCTCTTTCTAAAAGACACAAAATATGCCTACAATTAACCAGTTAGTTCGCAAGCCGCGCACGTTGGCCGTATCCAAGACCAAGGCGCCGGCGTTGAAGTCGAATCCGTTTCGCCGCGGCGTATGCGTGCAGGTGATGACCCGCACGCCCAAGAAGCCGAACTCGGCCATCCGCAAAGTCGCAAAAGTCCGCCTCACCTCCGGCTACGAAGTCATCGCCTACATTCCCGACGAAGGGCACTCCCTCCAGGAGCACAGCGTCGTCCTCGTCCGCGGCGGCCGCGTAAAGGACCTCCCCGGCGTCCGCTACCACATCGTCCGCGGCGCGCTCGACTGCATGGGCGTCGAAAAGCGCCGCCGCAGCCGCTCCAAGTACGGCGTAAAGCGTCCCAAGGCCGCCGCCAAGAAGTAAAATTTAAACGCAAGGCACAGATATGTCACGCAGACACAGAGCTGAAAAAAGAGAACGCATTCCGGATTCGCGCTACAAGAGCCCGCTCGTCAGCCACCTCATCAACATGGTGATGAAAAACGGCAAGAAGACCGTCGCCGAGCGCATAGTTTACGGCGCAATAGAGCGCGTCAGCGAAAAGCTCGAAAAGGGCGACCCCATCGACCTGCTCCTCGGAGCCCTCGAAAATGTCCGCCCCAAGCTCGAGGTGAAATCCCGCAGGGTCGGCGGCGCCACCTATCAGGTTCCCGTCGAAGTCTCTTTTGACCGCCAGCAGACGCTCGCTTTCCGTTGGCTCATCGACGCGGCCAACAACCGCAAAGGGGTAGCGATGTCCGAAGCCCTCGCCTCCGAGCTCGTCGACGCCTACAACAACACCGGCACGGTCGTCAAGAAGCGCGAGGACGTTCACAAGATGGCGCAGTCCAACAGGGCTTTTGCGCACCTTCGCTGGTGATAACCCGCTAACGGAATCAGGTTAAATGGCAACTTTATCTCCCAAGAACTCCCCCAACAGGGGCAAACCGCTCGAATACACGCGCAATATAGGCATTTCCGCGCACATCGACGCCGGCAAGACCACCTGCTCCGAGAGAATCCTCTTTTACAGCGGCGTGGTTCACAAGATAGGCGAAGTCCACGAAGGCACCGCCGTCACCGACTGGATGGAGCAGGAGCGCGAGCGCGGCATCACCATAACTTCCTCCGCAATCAGCTGCAACTGGACGACGAGAGAAGGCCCCTATCAGGGCATCGAGCACCAGATAAACCTCATCGACACCCCCGGGCACGTCGACTTTACTGCCGAAGTCGAGCGTTCGCTCCGCGTTCTCGACGGCGCGGTCGCTGTTTTCTGCGCGGTCGCGGGCGTGCAGCCCCAGTCGGAGACCGTCTGGCGCCAGATGAACAAGTACAGCGTCCCGAGGATCGCGTTCATCAACAAGATGGACAGAACCGGCGCGGATTTTTACGGCGCGGTCGAGGACATCAAGAACAAGCTCAACGGCAACCCGCACCCGATTTATCTTCCCATCGGCGCGGAGGACCAGCTCAAGGGGCTCATCGACCTCGTGACGATGAAGGCGTTCGTCTATGACGAAAACGACCCGCAGGGCGTCAGGTTCGACACCGTAGAAATTCCCGCCGAGTACAAGGAAAAGGCGGAGCAGTACAGGGCTAGCCTCATAGAGGGCGTGGCGGATTTCGACGACGAAATCATGGAGCGCTTCCTCGAAGGCGAAACCGATTTCACCGCCGACGAACTCAGGAGGGGAATCCGCAAGGCGACCCTCTCTCGCAAGTTCGTTGCGGTAATTCCCGGCTCGGCGTTCAAGAACAAGGGCGTGCAGATGCTCATGAACGCCGTGGTCGACTACCTCCCATCGCCGCTCGACGTCCCCCCGATAAAGGCTTTCGCCGAGGGCGACGAAGACACCCCGTCGCTCGAGATCGTACCCGACGACTTCGCGCCGCCGACTGCGCTCGCGTTCAAGCTTTGGAGCGACCCGTTCGTCGGCAAGCTCATCTTCGTGCGCGTTTACACCGGCTGCCTCAAAAAGGGAATGTCCGTCTACAATCCGCGCTCCCGCAAGAGCGAGCGCATATCGCGCCTTCTCATCATCAAGGCCGACAAGCGCGACGACATTGAAGAGGCTTACAGCGGCTCCATCTGCGCCATCATCGGCGCCAAGGACATCGTCACGGGCGACACTCTCTGCGACCGTGAACACGAAGTCCGACTCGAGCCCCCGACTTTCCCCGACACGGTTATCTCGATGAGCATCGAGCCCAAGAGCAAAGCAGACCAGGAAAAGCTTTCCATAGCCCTCCAACGCCTCGCCGAGGAAGATCCGACTTTCGTGGTCAAGAGCGACCCCGAAACGGGCCAGACCCTCATCTCGGGCATGGGCGAGCTCCACCTCGAAATCATCCGCGACCGCCTCTTCCGCGAGTTCAAGGTAGAGGCCGATTCGGGAAAGCCGCAGATCGCCTACCGCGAAACCATCACCAAGAAGGCGCACGGCGTGGGCAAGTTTGTCCGCCAGTCGGGCGGCCGCGGCCAGTACGGACACGCCGAAATCGACATCGAGCCGCTCGAAAAGGGCAAGCACTACGAATTCGTCAACGCGATCGTCGGCGGCGTAATCCCCAAGGAATACATCAAGCCGACCGAAGACGGCATCAAGGAGGCGATGATAAACGGCGTCGTCGCGGGCTATCCCGTCGTAGACGTGAAAGTCACGCTCGTATTCGGCTCCTTCCACGAAGTCGACTCTTCGGAAATGGCGTTTAAGATGGCGGGCATTTTCGCGTTCAAGGACGCTATGAAAAACGCCGCCCCCATATTGCTCGAACCCATCATGAAAGTCGAGGTCACCACCCCCGACGAATACCAGGGCGACATCATGGGCGACATCAACCGCCGCCGCGGACAGATTCAGGGCATGGAGACGAAGGGCAACCTCTGCAACATCAGGGCGTTCATTCCCCTCGAAACCATGTTCGGGTACGCAACGGACATCCGCTCGCTCTCCAGCGGTCGCGCTTCGTATTCGATGGAGCCGAGCCACTTCGAGCAGGTTCCCAACAACGTCCTCAAACAGGTTCAGGAAGGCGCGGCGCGCAAAGCCGCAAGGTCTTAATATTTAAAATACAAAGGCAAAATGGCTACTCAGAGAATTAGAATCAAGCTCAAGGGCTACGATTTTCGCACGATAGACCAGAGCGCGAGCGACATCGTCGAAACCGCAAAGCGCACCGGCGCGCGCGTTTCGGGTCCCGTTCCGCTTCCCACGAAGATTGAAAAGTACTCGGTAAACCGTTCCGTGCACGTCGACAAGAAGAGCATGGAGCAGTTTGAGCTGCGCACTCACAAGCGCCTCATCGACATCGTCGATCCGACCGTCAACACGGTTGACGAGCTCAAAAAGCTCAATCTTCCCTCGGGCGTCGACATCACGATCAACGTCTGAGGCTTTCCTATCCGCGCTTCGGCGGCGGCAGGGCGCTTTTAGAGCGTTTCCCGCCGCGGGCGGAGAAAGTTTTAGCGGGCGCGGAAGCGCGCAATCCGCAAATGCGCGGGAGCCGGAATGTCCGGCTGCCGCAGGCACATAAGACAAATTCCTGGCGCAAATTTTTTGAAGCATCTCCTGCCGCGGAAAGGCGGCGTGCTCGGAGAGAACCAAAAAGTTTGCGCGAAATTTGTTTTTTTCAAAAAAGGGCAAAAATTTATATTGACTCGAATGTCCTTTCGGGCATTATCGCAACTCTTTACAAATTTTTTAATCAACACGAACAACTAAAGCAGGTAAGGGTCGCTCCGTTGTCTGAAGTTTTCCAAGACGGCGAACGGCAGCCTCCAATGGATTTGATTCCGCCTGCCGCTTAGCAAAATGAGCCAAATCATAATAGGTAAAAAACTGGGCATGACCCAGGTGTACGACGGGGCCAACACCCTCGTCCCCGTGACCGTAATAGAGGCGGGTCCGTGCCCGGTCACCCAGATAAAAACGGCCCAGAGCGACGGCTACGAAGCCGTTCAGATCGGCTTCGGCGCGCAGAAAGAGCAGCGCATGACCAAGCCCGCGCTCGGGCATTTCAAAAAGGCTGGCACCGGAAACCTCCGCAAGCTCGCCGAATTCCGCGTCGAAAACGCTTCCGAATTCAAGCTCGGCGACGTCATCACCGTCGCCAAGTTCTCCGAGGGCCAGATGGTGGACGTCATCGGCACCACCAAGGGCCGCGGCTTCCAGGGCGTCATGAAACGCTACAACTTCGACGGGCAACCCCAGACGCACGGCCACATGATGCATCGCCGCCCCGGTTCCGTCGGCTGCCGCCAGACCCCCGGCCACGTCTACAAGGGCCGCAAGATGCCCGGCCACATGGGGCAGGTGCGCCGCACCACCCAGAACCATCCGATCGTCAGGATTCTGGAGGACAAGAACATTCTTCTCATCAAGGGCAGCATTCCCGGCGCCAAGGGCGACATCGTGATCGTCCGTCCCGCGAAGAAAGCCAAGAAAGCATAAGGAGCCGCGCACATGAAACTCAAAGTTTATACGAAAGACGGTTCGAATTTCACCGAACAGGAATTTGAAAACATTCCGCAGTTCGAAGGCGACAAGGGCGTTTTCGCCCTCAAAGAAACGCTCGTGGCATATCAGGCAAACGCCCGTCAGGGCAACGCCTCCACGCTCGACTACGGCAGCGTCAGCGGCACTTGCCGCAAGCCTTTCAAGCAGAAGGGCGGCGGCCGCTCGCGCCACGGGACGATGAAGAGCCCCATACACCGCGGCGGCGCGGTCGTTTTCGGCCCCAAGCCGCGCGACTGGTCGAAGAAAATCAACCGCAAGGTTAAGCTGTTGGCGTTCAAGCGCGCGCTCTTCGACAAGTGCGTCGAAAACGGCCTCTCCGTAATCGAGGAATTCGACGCCCCCGAGCCCAAGACCAAGGCGGTTGACGCGATTCTCTCCAAGATCCAGCCCAAGGGCAAAATCCTTCTGATAGACGACGCGTTTGCCGACAAGTTCGTGCTCGCCAGCCGCAACATCGCCCGCGTCAATTTCTGCGAAACCGCGTCGCTCAGCGCGATGGAGCTCGTGCGGTTCGACAATATCATCGTATCCCGCAAGGGTCTGGACACCGTCCTCGCCCGCGCCAACAAGGAGGCCTAAGAGCCATGATCAACTCAGAAAACATCTTGAAGGGGTTCCGCGTCACGGAAAAGGCCGCCAATTTGCAGGTCGGCAACAAATACACTTTCGTGGTTGACGAATCCGCAAACGCCGTCGCGATAGGCAAGGCTGTCGAAAAGACTTTCAATGTCACCGTCGAGAGCGTAAACACCATGAACGTCAAGGGCAAGGTCAAGGTTTCCCGCATGAGCAGGAACAACCCCGGCGTCAAGGGCAAAATGAAAAAGGCCGTCGTCACCCTCAAAAAGGGCGACGCCATCCAGATAGCGTAGGCAAGGAGGATCCGAAAAATGGCTATTATTAAAAGAAGACCTTTGACTCCCGCGCAGAGATTCCTCGAACTCAGCCGCAACGAAGTCGACAACAAGCGCCCCGAGCGTTCCCTCACCGAGAGCAAGCACCGCGCCAAGGGCCGCAACTGCTACGGCCGCGTGACTTCCCGCCGGCGCGGGGGCGGGCACAAGCGGCTCTACCGCATAATCGACTTCAAGCGCGACATTCTCAACGTCCCCGCGACGGTTATGGCGATAGAATACGACCCGTACCGCACGGCGTACATCGCGCTCGTCCAGTACGAAAACGGCCCGAAGCGCTATATCATAGCTCCCGACGGCCTCAAAAAGGGAGACAAGATTCTGACGACCGACAAGCGCCAGAGCGAATTTCCCGCGGGCCTTTGCATGCCGCTCAAACTCATTCCGCCGGCTATGAGAATCCACTCCGTGGAAATGCAGCCCGGCAAGGGCGCGCAGATAGCCCGCGGCGCGGGCGCGGGCGCCCAGCTCGTCGGGGTTGAGGGCGAATTGGCCACAGTCAAGATGCCCAGCGGCGAAACGCGCATTATCAACGCGAATTGCAAGGCCGTCATAGGGGTTGTCAGCAATCCCGAACACCGCAACCAGAGCCTCGGCAAGGCGGGCCGCAACCGCTGGATGGGCAAGCGTCCGAGGGTAAGGGGCGTCGTCATGAATCCGGTGGACCACCCGATGGGCGGCGGCGAAGGCCGCACTTCCGGCGGCGGGCATCCCGTCTCCCCGTGGGGGCAGCTGGCGAAGGGCTATCCGACGCGCGTCAAGAGCAAACCGTCGAACTCCATGATACTGATTCGCCGCAACGGCAAAAAATTCAAGAAGTAATTCTAAGGAGCATATAAATGTCACGTTCAATCAAAAAAGGCCCTTTCGTAGACCCAAGTCTCCAGGATAAAATCGACGAAGCCCAGAAGACGAACTCCCGCAAGCCCATCCAGACTTGGTCGAGGCGCTCGGTGATAACTCCGGACTTCATCGGCTTGAACTTCAACGTCCACAATGGCAGAAAGTTTGTCGCCGTCTATGTTACCGAAAACATGGTCGGCCACAAGCTCGGCGAATTTTCGCCGACGCGCCTCTTCAAGGGACATCAACCGCACACAAAGAAGGCTGTTAAGTAATATGGCTGTCTCCGGCAGAGGCTTTTTCGCTTTTGCCGCGGCTCTTGCCGCGGCGGGCGCGGCCTCGGCCGCCGAACCCGACTGGCAGCTGACCGGATACTCGAACAGGCCGTCGGCCGTCCGGGAGGTCGCCAAAGAGAGGGACGCCGTTCTCATAAAGATAGACACGGGCTCCGCGAGCAGGCTGGCGACAGGTTCGGTCTGCTACATTTACAGGAGCAAGGCCCTCATAGCCCAGGCTGTGGTGGTCGAGGCCAAGAGGGAAGCCTCGGTGGCCAAAGTGCTCTCGGGGGCGGAGGTTTTGTCCGGAGACGAAGTTTACATTAAAAGACAACCCGATTTATAATAGGAAAAAATTATGGAAGTTAAGTCTTTAACAAAGTTTGCGCGCATGTCCGACAAAAAGGTGCGCGAAATCGCCCGCGAAGTGCAGGGGCTCAACGCCGCCGAAGCTTTGGAGATTTTGAAGCTCGTGCCCCGCAAGAGCGCGCGCCTTGTCGCCAAGACGCTCGCGAGCGCCATCGCCAACGCCGAAAACAACAACGGCCTCTCCGCGGCGAACATGAAAATCAAGAGCGCGGTCGTCAACCAGGGGATCGCTTTCAGGCGTTTCCGCCCGGTGGCTCGCGGCTCCGCGCACCCCATCAGGAAGAGGACTAGCCACATTCTGATAATCCTCAGCGACGAGAAATAATTTAAAAAGGAACAATATGGGTCAGAAAGTAAATCCTAAGGGTTTTCGTCTCGCGGTTCGCCGCGATTGGGAGTCGCGCTGGTTCGCGGGCAAAAGCGACTATGCGGGCGCCGTCAACGAAGACTACCGCATACGCGAATTCCTCAATAAAAAGCTGAAAGCCGCGAGCGTCCCGCGCATATTTATCGAGCGCGCCGGCCAGCGCATCCGCGTCAAAATCTACACCGCCCGCCCGGGCGTAGTGATAGGTCAGAAGGGCTCCGCCCTCGAATCCCTTAAAGCTGATTTGGCGAAATTCCTCGGCAAAGACGTGCTCGTGGACATTCAGGAAATCAAGAAGCCCGACCTCGTGGCGTATCTCGTCGCCGAGAGCGTCGCATTGCAGCTCGAACGCCGCATTTCCTTCCGCCGCGCCATTAAAAAGGCGATCTCCACATGCATGGCAGCGGGCGCCGACGGCGTAAAGCTCCAGGTTTCCGGCCGTCTCGGCGGGGCTGAAATCGCCCGCACCGAGTGGCAGAGAAAGGGGCGCATACCCCTCCACACCCTCCGCGAAAACATCGACTACGGCTTCACCGAAGCGCACACGGTCTACGGCAAAATCGGCGTAAAGTGCTGGCTCTGCCTCAAACCGGAGGACAACATCTAATCTTAGCGGAATCAGAAAATGGCTAATATTTTACCGGCAAAAACTAAGTACCGCAAGGTTCAAAAGGGCCGCAACCGCGGCATGGCCAAGGGCGGGGATACCATCGCTTTCGGCGACTTCGCAATTCAAGCCATCGAGCGCGGCAAGTGCTCGTCGGCGCAGTTGGAGGCCGCCAGGGTTGCCATCAACAGGCATTTCAAACGCCGCGGCAAGGTCTGGATGCGCGTGTTCCCCCAGAAGAGCGTGACCAAGAAGCCCGCCGAAACCCGCATGGGCAAGGGCAAGGGCGGCGTCGAGTTCTGGTGCGCGATAATCAAGCCGGGCGCCATCCTCTTCGAGGCTTCCGGCATTCCCGCTTCGATGGCGCGCGAGGCGATGAGGCTCGCCGACGGCAAGCTTCCCTTCAAATGCAAATTCGTCGTGCGCGAAGGCGTCGAAATTCTATAAGGAGATTTGACACAGATGAAAGCCAAAGAAATAAGAGAACTCTCCGCCGAGGAGCTCGACAAGAAGCTCCGCGACATGCGCGAAGAGCTGTTGAATCTCAACATACGCAAAGGCACCGGCCAGGTGGAGAACACCGCCCGCATCAGGCAGCTGCGCCGCGACATCGCCCGTTGCGAAACCGTAAAGACACAGAAGTAAAGGCAGAAAGATGTCCGAAAACAAAAGACAGTCACGCAGAACGCTCGTGGGCGTCGTCACGTCGCTCTCCGGCGAAAAGAGCATAAAACTCACATACTTTTACAAGGTTCCGCACCCCCTCTACGGCAAGGAAATCCGTCGCAAGACCGTCATACATTGCCACGACGAAAAGGGGGAATGCGCCCTCGGAGACAAAGTCGAAGTCATGGAAACGCGCCCGATTAGCAAGCTCAAGAGGTTCCGCGTAATCCGCATAGTGGAAAAGGCGCCCGTAGTCGGCGCATAATATGGAGGACGCGCAATGATACAGATGCAGACAAAGCTTGTCGTCGCCGACAACACGGGAGCCAAGGAGGTCGCTATGATCCGCCGCCTCGGACAGCGCACGAGAATCGCGCACGTGGGCGACATAATCGTGGTGGCGGTAAAGTCCTCGACTCCCGACGCCGCCGTTAAGAAAGGCACGGTCGCCAAGGCCGTCGTCGTCAGAACCAAGGCTCCCATCCGCCGCGCGGACGGCTCCTACCTGCGTTTCGACTCGAACGCGGTCGTGATTCTCGACGGTTCCGGCAATCCGAAGGGCACCCGCATTTTCGGCCCCGTCGCCCGCGAGCTCCGCTCCAAGAACTTCATGAAAATCATTTCCCTCGCACCGGAGGTTCTCTAATATGAAGCAGTCAGTAAAAAAAGGCGAAGAAGTAGTCGTCATTTCCGGATCCGCGAAAGGCAAGCGCGGCAAGGTTCTGGCGGTAATGCCCTCCGAAGGCCGCGTGATAGTCGAGGGCGTCAACATCCGCAAGTTCCACGAGCGCAAGAGCCAGAAGAACCCCGACGGCGCGATTGTCGAGCGCGAGGCTTCCATACACATTTCAAACGTAATGTCGGCCGGGCGCTACGACTCCAAAAAGTCCAAGGCGTAAGCGGAGACCAAAACAAAGCGAAAAATGAGCATACCAGCACTTAAAAAAATATACCAGGAAAAGGTCGTTCCCGAGCTCAAAAAGACCCTCGGCATCGACAATCCCCACATGGTGCCCAATCTGGAGAAGATAGTAGTCAGCTCCGGCATACGCAGCGAGATGCCCAAGGAATGGGTGCAGGAAGTCGTCAAGGAGATCGCCAAGATCACCGGACAGCAGCCCGTCGTCACCAAGGCAAGCAAGAGCATCGCCAACTTCAAGCTGCGCGAAGGCCAACCCAACGGCGTCAAGGTGACCCTGCGCGGCGCGAACATGTGGGAGTTCCTCTATAAGTTCATCTCCGTAGTCCTCCCCTCAATCCGCGACTTCCGCGGGATCCCCACGAGGCTCGACGGCGCCGGCAACTACAACTACGGAATCGCCGACCACACCATTTTCCCCGAAGTCACGGTAGACCCGGGGCGCAAAAATATCGGCATGGACATAACCATCGTCACCACCGCGACCGACGACAACTCGGGCAGGGAACTGCTCAAGCTCCTCGGCATGCCTTTCCGCAAACCGACGACGACCGCCAACACGAAAAAGTAAACCATCATGGCTAAAAAATCATCGATACAACGCAACATCAAGCGCCAGAAATTGGTTGAGAAGTACGCGGCCAAGAAGGCGGAACTCAAAAAGGTGCTCGCCGATCCCAGCGTATCCGACGAGGAATTCTTTGCCGCCCAGCGCAAGCTTTGCGCCATTCCGCGCAACGCCTCCAAAATCCGCGTCCGCAACCGCTGCTCCATCACGGGCCGCCCGCGCGGATTTATCCGCAAATTCGGGCTCTCCCGCATAACATTCCGCGAACTCGCCCTCGACGGCAAGCTCCCGGGAGTCACAAAATCCTCCTGGTAAGGCGAAAGGAATCATTATGGCAATTCACGATAGCATCGGAGATTTTCTCACCATTATCCGCAACGCCAGCAAAGCCGGAAAGGAATCCTGCAAGGCGCAGCATTCCAAGCTCCGCGAAGGCATAGCCTCAATCCTCAAAGACGAGGGCTATATCGCCTCCTACGAAGTCACCGGCGAAAAGGCGGAAAAGGCGATAAACATCGTCCTCAAATACGTCGGGGGCGTTCCCGCGCTGACAAACATAAGCCGAGTCAGCACCCCCGGCTGCCGCGCGTATTTCCAATACCGCGAAATTCCCAGAGTGCTCAACGGCATGGGAATTTCCATCCTCACCACTTCCAAGGGCATTCTCAAAGACTCCGAATGCCGCGCAAAGAAAGTCGGCGGGGAAATCATCTGCAAAGTCTGGTAAGGAGGCGTCATGAGCAGAATCGGCAAACTTCCCGTAAAAATCCCCGCAGGGGTCAAGGTCTCGGTTGCGGACAACAGCGTCTCGGTCGAGGGACCCAAGGGCAAGGTCTCGCAGTCCTTTGACAAGAGCGCGATTAAAATCGCCGTCGAAGGCGACGAAATCCGCGTTTCCCCCGCGACCAACTCCCGCTTCTCCGACGCGATGTTCGGGACGGCGCGCAGCATAATCGACGCGATGGTAAAGGGCGCCTCCGAGGGTTTCTCGAAGGTTCTCGAAATCAAGGGCGTCGGCTTTAAGGCCGACTTGAAGGGCAAAGTTCTCACCCTCGCCCTCGGGTACGCGCACCCGTGCGTTCTCGAGGTTCCCGAAGGCATAACGATAGTCGTGGGCGAAACCGGCGACAAAAACCCCCTCCTCACCGTTTCCGGCGCGAGCAAGCAGCTCGTTGGCCAGGTGGCCGCCGACATCAAGCGGTTTTATCCGGTCGAGCCCTACAAGGGCAAGGGCGTCAGGATCCACGGCGAATACGTCCGCCGCAAGGAGGGCAAGAAGACCGCGTAGTCCGGCGGTTTTGAAAGGTCACAAATATGAAAGTTTTGAAGAAAAAACAACTCGCACAAAAACGCCGCTGGCGCGTGCGCAACAAGGTTGCCGGCACGCCCGAACGCCCCAGGCTTTCCGTCTGCTTCTCGAACAAGCACATCTATGCGCAGTGCATAGACGACACTGTCGGCAAGACGCTCGTCGCCCTCTGCACGACTTCAAAGGAGCTCAACGGCGAAAAAATCCTCCCCAACGTCGCGGGCGCGCAAGCGCTCGGGTCGAAGTTCGGGGACAAACTCAAGTCGGCCGGCGTTTCCGCCGTGGTGTTCGACAGGGGGCCGCGCAGCTACCACGGCTGCGTGAAGAGCTTTGCCGACGCCGTCCGCGCCGCGGGCATAAACTTCTAACACGTTTTGACAATGAGCAGAGAATTTAGAAACAAGAGATCCGAAGCCGAAAAAGACGCGGGGCCCGAGCTTATAGAAAAAGTCGTGCACATCAACCGCTGCGCGAAAGTCGTAAAGGGCGGCCGCCGCTTCACGTTTTCGGCGCTCGTAGTCCTCGGCGACGGGGCCGGCAAAATCGGCCTCGGATACGGCAAAGCCAAGGAAGTTCCGGACGCCATAAAGAAGGCTTCCGACAGGGCCCGCAAGGCGATGAAGCCCGTAAGTCTCAAAGACACGACGATCCCGCACGAAGTTGTCGGCGAATACGACGGCGGCATAGTTATGCTGCGCCCCGCCAGCCTCGGCACCGGCGTCATAGCCGGCGGCGGAGTACGCGCGGTTCTCGAAGCGGTCGGAATCAAGGACGTGCTCAGCAAGTCGCTCGGCTCCAACAACGACATGGCGATGGTGAACGCCACCCTCAACGCGCTCTACCGCCTCCGCACCGCCGAAACTATCAACACCCTCAGGGGCAAATAAGTTTTGACAATGAAACTCCACAATCTTTCCAATCCCAAGGGCGCAAAGCACGCCCACAAGCGTCTCGGCTGCGGCGTGGGCAGCGGCCACGGCAAGACCTCCGGCAGGGGCGAAAAGGGCGCCAAGGCCCGCTCCGGCGGACACGTCCGCCCCGGGTTTGAAGGCGGCCAGATGCCCCTTTACCGCAAGCTCCCGCACAGGGGCTTTAACAACTTCAAGTTCACGACCGAATACGCCGTCGTAAACGTCGGAGCCCTCGAAGACCTCGGCATTGAGGAAGTCACTCGCGATTCCCTCGTCATAGCGGGCCTCGTCCGCGCTTCCGACGCCCTCGTCAAGGTTCTCGGCAACGGCAAGCTCACGAAGAAAATCGTCGTTAAAGCCGACAAATTCTCCAAGAGCGCAGTCGAAAAGATCGAAGCCGCAGGCGGCAGGGCGATAGTCGGAGCCCCCGCGGAAAAATCCGCCGAATAACCAACTTGCAGGACAGGGGAAGTCATGTTAAGCGCTTTCACAAATTGCTTTAAAATTCCGGAGTTGCGCCAGAGAATCATTCTGACGCTCGGACTAATTTTTATCGCTCGAGTGGGAGCCGGCATACCTCTCCCCGGGATCGACCCCGCGCCGCTTCAAGCCTATTACGCTTCATCGTCCTCGGACGGCGGCGGCTTGGCGGGCCTGTACAATATGTTCACCGGCGGAGCGATGGTCAACGGGGCGGTTTTTGCGCTCGGCATTATGCCGTACATCAGCGCATCCATCATATTGCAGCTGATGGGGGCGGTGATGCCGAGCCTCGCGCGCCTCATGCAGGAGGGCGATTCGGGCAGGCAGAAAATCGCGCAGTACACGCGCTATCTGACGATAGCCATCGCCCTCATACAGGGCACGATGATAACCTACGCGCTCGTATACAGCCCCGAGACGATATTTACGGGTTTTGACAAGGGGCAGTTCGGGACGATAATAGTTGCGGGCAATATTCCGGTGTTCTTTATCGTTAGCGTAATACTGCTGACGACGGGCTGTATGATACTCACGTGGCTCGGAGAGCAGATCACTCAGAGGGGCATAGGCAACGGCGTTTCGATAATCATAACGGTGGGCATTATCGACACTCTCCCGGGGGCCGTGTCGCAGGCATACCAGCTCGTCTTCAACCGCGCGGTCGGCGCAGAGAGCGCCTCTATGGGAGTTCCGCAGGCGGTTCTCATGCTCGTATTCCTATGCGTCGTCACGGCCTCCATCATAATGATTCTCCAGGCGGTCAGAAAAATTCCCGTCCAGTATGCAAAGAGGGTTGTAGGGCGCAAAATCATGGGAGGGCAGAGCTCCTATCTCCCGCTCAAAGTCAATTACGCCGGCGTCATGCCCATCATCTTCGCGTCGGCTCTCCTCCTCTTTCCCCAGCAGATATTCGGCCAGTTCAGCATAGGCTGGTACAATGTGGTGTACGGCGCGCTCATCTTTGCGTTCAGCTATTTTTGGGTTTCGATAATGTTCAAGCCCCTGCAAATATCCGACGAGCTCAAGCGCAACGGCGGATACATTCCCGGCGTCCGCCCGGGAGAGCCCACCGCGCGCTTCCTCGACTATGTTATGACCCGCCTGACTTTTGCGGGCGCGGTGTTCCTCGTCGTAATTGCGGTCATTCCGAATCTCCTGATGTCGTACCTCGGCATACCCCCGAAGATCGCAAACTTTTTCGGCGGCACGGGCGCGCTCATCGCAGTCGGCGTTTCGCTCGACACAATGAGGCAGGTAGAGACCTATCTTTTGCAGCGTCACTACGGCGGCTTCCTCAAAAAGGGCCGCATACGCGGGCGCAGCGTCGGACAGACGCGCCAAATTCTCGACATGAGCGAAATCAAAAACCTTTGGGCCCTGTGGACGCCCCTGCTGTTGATATTCTTCATCGGGCTCGCCGCATGGGTCATTCGCAAATGGGCCTGAGCCCGAAAGGGCTTGGGAGACCAGTTGCAAATTCGTTCTTTAAAACTATCCGACAAAAAAATGCCACCGCATTATGATACCTATTAAGTCCGAGAGGGATTTGCGGATTATGCGCAAATCCTGCGAGATTGCGGCAAACGTGCTGGACGAAATATGCCGGCTTGCGGTTCCCGGCGTTTCGACTTGGGATCTCGACCGCGCCGCCAAGCGGATAATGGAGAAGCGCCATTGCAGAAGCGCCGAATACAAGTACAAATGCGGCCCGCTCAGATACCCGGGATACGTCTGCATTTCCGTGAACGACCAGGTCATACACGGAATCGGGTCAAAGGACAGGATTCTGAAAGATTCCGACATAGTGAGCTTTGACTGCGCGACGATTTTCCAGGGGTTCGTGGGCGACAACACCCGCACGGTTTACATAGGGGAGCCTTCCCCCGAAGTGCGCAGGCTGGTCGAGACGACGGCGGAGGCGTTGCATTTGGGAATCGAAATGGCCCGCCCCGGAAACCGCGTGGGCGACATTTCGGCGGCGATTCAAAGGCATGTGGAATCGCGCGGCTTCGGCGTCGTGAGGGAATTCACGGGGCACGGGGTCGGCAGGAGCATGCACGAGGAGCCCGAAGTGCCGAACTTCGGCCGCGCCGGGACGGGACCCGTCTTGCGCCCGGGCATGACGCTCGCCATCGAGCCTATGACCACCATGGGTTCGCCCGAAATTTTTGTCGGAGACGACGGCTGGACGGTTTACACCGCCGACGGAAAGCCGAGCTGCCATATGGAACATACGGTGCTCGTTACGGAATCGGATCCCGAAATCCTGACCCTCCCGACCGCGGGTTGACCGCCGGTTGCGGGCTCGATTTTTTTCGGGAGAAATATTATTTTTTTGAAGGAAACGGCAAAAAAAACTTTTCAAAGCGAAAAAAAATATCCATTATTTAACGTCTTTTTAAACAACGGAAAAAATATGCCAAGATTACTCGGAGTAGATATTCCCAACAACAAGCGCGTGGAATACGCGCTCAGATACATATACGGCATCGGGCCGACGCGCTCCAAGCTTATTTGCGAAGAATGCTCAATTCCCGAATCCATGCGCGCCAACGAGCTCACGGAAGAGCATATCAACAAGATCATGAACGCCATCGCGCAGCACCAGTTCAAGGTTGAGGGCGACCTCCGCCGCGAAGTCGTCGGCAATCTCAAGCGTTTGGCTGCAATCAAATCCTATCGCGGACTCCGTCACGCCAAGGGCCTTCCCGTCCGCGGGCAGAGGACCAGCACCAACGCGCGCACCCGCAAGGGCGCCCGCAAGACCGTCGGCGTCGTAACCAAAAAGTAAGGACTTTTTAAATGAGCGAAGAACAGAAGAAACAGGAAGCGGCGGAAGCCGCCGAAACCAAGGTTCAGGCCCAGCCCGAAGCGGCCGCCGAAGCCAAGCCCTCCCAGCCTTCCGCCGCCGATCTCCTCTCCGAAGAAGTCGGCGAAATCAAGGTTCGCAAGGCAAAGGGCAGCAAAAACGTCTACTCCGGCGTCTGCCACATCAACGCCACTTTCAACAACACCAAAGTGTCTTTCACCGACGCCGCCGGCAACGTCATCAGCTGGTCGAGCGCGGGCAAGATGAACTTCCGCGGCTCCCGCAAGAGCACCGCGTACGCCGCGCAGGTCGTCACGCAGGACGCCGGCAAGGTCGCCATGAGCCACGGCATGAAGGAAGTCGCCGTCAGCGTCAAGGGCCCCGGCATGGGCCGCGATTCCGCCATACGCTCCCTTCAGGCTCTCGGGTTTGTCGTCACTTCCATTGAGGACGTGACCCCCGTTCCGCACAACGGCTGCCGCGCGCCCAAGCGCCGCCGCGTATAACATTTCATATATAGGAGAATTTCAAAATGTCTCGTTATACAGGACCGACAACCAAAATCAATCGCCGTTTCGGAATGGCTCTCTTTCCGGAAAACAAGGCGATGCAGAAAAAGCCCTACATTCCCGGCCAGCACGGCCCGCATCTCCGCCGCCGCGTCACCGACTACTCTATGGGCCTAAATGAAAAACAGAAGCTGCGCTTCATGTTCGGCCTCAGCGAAAAGCAGTTCCGCCTCACTTTTGAGCGCGCCAAGAAAGTCCGCGGCGTCACGGGCGAAATCTTCATGCAGATGCTCGAAACGCGCCTCGACAACGTGATATATTCGCTCGGGTTCGCGCGCACCCGCAAGGCCCGCCAGTTCGTCACCCACGGGCATGTGCAAGTCAACGGCAAGAAGGTGGACATCGCAAGCTACGCCTGCAAGCCCGGCGACGTTGTGGAAGTGCGCGACCGCGCCTCTTCCCGCCAGCTCGCCCAGCGCGCCCTCGACGAATCGCAGTTGCGCGCCACTCCCGCGTGGCTCGAGCGCGCCGAAGACGCCTTCCGCGGCACCGTCAGCCGCCTGCCTATCCGCGACGAAATGGACAAGACGATAAACGACCAGCTCATCGTCGAATTCTACTCGCGCTAAAAGTAAACTTTAAAAACGGAGAACGCAATGGCCAAACGCCTCGGAAAATTTGAACTCCCCAAGCGTCTTGTAAAAGACGAGGGGAGCGCGACAAGCACCTACGCAAAGTATGTGGCGGAGCCCTTTGAGACGGGCTTCGGCCACACCATCGGCAACGCGCTCCGCCGCGTGCTGCTCAGCTCCATCGAGGGCGCGGCGATTAGTTCGATTCGCATCGACGGGGTGGACCACGAATTCCAGAGCATCGACGGAGTCGTCGAGGATGTCACCGACATCGTGCTGAATTTGAAGAAGATCAAAATCAAGAGCGCGCTGCGCGAAAGCAAGCGCCTGATGATCGACGTCGACAAGCAGGGCGCGGTGACGGCCGCCGACATACAGCCTGACGCGGACATCCAGATCGTCAATCCCGAGCAGGTCATTTGCACGCTCGATTCCAAGCGCAGGTTTATCGCCGAGGTCGAAATCTCCTGCGGCCGCGGCTGGAGGCCCGCCGACGAAAACAAGTACGACGACCAGCCCATCGGGGTTATCGCGATAGACTCGCTTTTCAGCCCCATCGAGCTCGTCAAGTACTCCGTTGACGCCACCCGCGTCGGGCAGATGACCGACTTCGACAAGCTCACTCTCGAAATCTGGACGGACGGGAGGATAACCCCCGACGAAGCCCTCAAAGACGCCGCCGTCATACTCAAACACCACATCGACGTCTTCGACAGGGTCAACGACCAGGAAATCGAATTCGAGACCGTCGGCAAGGAGGTCAGCGAAGAGCAAAACAGGCTCAGAAAACTCCTCAACATGAGCGTCAACGAAATCGAACTCTCCGTGCGCGCGGCCAACTGCCTCAACAACGCCAACATCACGACCGTCGGCGAACTCGCCATGAAATCGGAACAGGAAATGCTCAAGTACCGCAACTTCGGCAAAAAGTCCCTCAACGAAATCAAGGGCAAGCTCGAGCAGCTCGGTCTTTCGCTCGGCATGAAAATCGACGAGCGCCTCATCGACTCGACAAATCTCTAATTTCACAAAGAATCAATTCAAATGCGTCACCTCAAACACAGACACCAGTTGGGCGTGAAAAAAGAGCATCGCCAGGCTATAATGGCCTCCCTCTCCGCGGCTCTCTTCCGCCACGATAGAATTCAGACGACCCTCGGCTACGCCAAGGCGCTCCGCCCCTTCGCCGAAAAGGTAATCACTTTGGCCAAAAAGGCAGCCGCAACGGAAGACACCGCCAAAAAGCTCCACTTCCGCAGGCTTGCGCTCGCCCGCGTGCGCGACGAGAGCGCGGTTCACTTCCTCTTCGCCGACAAGGTTCAGAAGTTTCTGAAGCGCAACGGCGGCTATACCCGCATCTACAAGCTCGTCCCGCGCGTCGGCGACGCCGCCAACATGGCGATAATAGAGCTCATCGAGGCGGACGACGAGGGCTATAAAAAAGCTCCCGCCAAGAAGGTTGCCAAGAAGAAAACGGCCAAGAAAGCCGCCGCCAAAAAAGCTCCCGCCAAGAAGGACGGCGAAGCCGAAGCCCCCGCCGCGGAACAGCCGGCCGAGGCAGCCGAGGTTGCGGAAAGCAAGGAATAACCCTCTTTGGCAATCTTTTGAAAATCCGCAACGCGCCCACGTTCCGCCCGGGCGCGTTTGCGTTTTTAAAGCAATGACCCTGCCGGTCTTTTTCGCTTTCGCCGTCACCGCCGCGCTCGTCGCCGCGGGCGCGGGGGCGTGGATACATACGATAGGCCGCAAGCACATCCGCGAACATCTCGCAAAGTCATCCACTTTTCACTGCCTGCGCTGCGATTCCGTCTACACGTCCTCCGAATCGGATTTGACGGCGGTCTGCCCGAAGTGCGGGTACAAAAACACGAAGCTCAAATTTTAGGCCGCACGGCCGGAAACACCGCAACCGCCAAACAGACAAGACAATGCCATGAACCAGAAGATAGCAGTCTTAGACTTCGGCTCGCAATACACGCAAGTCATCGCCCGCCGCATCCGCGAGTGCAGCGTATATTCCGAAATAATGCCTTTCAACACCAGGGCGTCCGACCTCAAAAAGCGCGGCGTCTGCGGCGTAATTCTCTCGGGCGGCCCCGCGAGCGTCCTTGCGAAGGGCTCCCCGCGCCCCGACCCGAAAATTTTCGAGCTCGGCGTTCCCGTGCTCGGAATATGCTACGGATTGCAGCTCATGGGCAAAATGCTCGGCGGCGAAATCGTATCCAGCAAGCGGCGCGAATACGGCCTCGGCACGCTCTCTTTCAAAGGCGGCGGAAAGCTTCTGGCGGGCATAAAATCCCCCATTCAGGTCTGGAACTCGCACGGCGACAAAATCGAAAAGCTTCCCAAGGGCTTCAAGGCAGTCGGAACGACTGAAAATTCCGCCTACGCGCTCGTGGCGGACGAGTCGCGCCGCTTTTACGGAATGCAGTTCCATCCCGAGGTCGTCCACACGCCGCGCGGCATGGAGATCATAAAGAATTTTCTCTATAAAATCTGCGGCTGCACCGGCGACTGGACAATGTCCGACTATGTGGAGCGCGCGATAGCCGACATTCGCGAAAAGGTCGGCGACAAAAAGGTGATCCTCGGTCTCAGCGGCGGGGTTGACTCGTCGGTGGCGGCGGCGCTCATACACAAGGCTGTCGGCGAGCGGCTCACCTGCGTGTTCGTAGACAACGGCCTTCTCCGCAAAGACGAGCGCGCCAAAGTCGAAAGGCTCTTCAAGGACAACTTCAAAATGCGCATGAAAACCGTGCGCGCCGAAAGGCTCTTCCTCAGCCGGCTCGCGGGCGTCGCCGACCCCGAGCGCAAACGCAAAATCATCGGCAAAACTTTCGTGGAAGTTTTTGACAAGACCGTCAAGTCGATCGGCAAAGTCGATTTTCTCGCGCAGGGCACACTATATCCCGACGTCATCGAAAGCGTGCCGATTGCCGGCAATCCCGCCTCCCTCATCAAGAGCCACCACAATGTCGGCGGGCTGCCCAAGCGCATGAAGCTCCGGCTTCTCGAACCTCTCCGCGAGCTCTTCAAAGACGAAGTCCGCGCGCTCGGCGCCGAACTCGGACTGTCCCGCGAAGTCCTCTGGCGCCATCCGTTCCCCGGCCCCGGCCTCGGCGTTCGCGTGGTCGGCGACATCACCAAAAAGCGCCTCGACATCCTCCGCGAAGCCGACGCCATCCTCATGGACGAAATGCGTTCCGGCGGCTATTACGACAAAGTTTGGCAGGCGTTCGCCGTGTTCCTTCCCGTCAAAACCGTCGGCGTAATGGGCGACGAGCGCACCTACGACAACGTCATAGCCCTCCGCATCGTCGAAAGCCAGGACGCAATGACGGCGGACTGGGCGCACATTCCCCACGAACTTCTCGCAAAAATCTCCAACCGCATCATAAACGAAGTCAAGGGCGTCAACAGGGTCTGCCTCGACATATCCTCGAAGCCTCCAGCGACAATAGAATGGGAATGATTTGGCGAATGCTTTTGGCGAATAGCTCCGTTTTGGGGAAAGCCGCCACTGGTCACGTACTAATTGTACGCTCCCACCGGCGGCTTTCCCCAAATACTCGCTCTTCATCCAAAATCATT
>CAJMOT010000013.1 GCA_905214995.1 uncultured bacterium
TTCGGCGGAAAACTCCCTCGACGGAGAAATATCCCTCGTGCGCGGCTTCCCGATCGAAGTCGCCGTATCGATCCCGGACGGGTATGAATTCGAGAGGGCGGAAGCCGAGGGCGCGGAGTGTTCGGCAAAAGCCTCGGAGGGCTGCGCCGCCGTAACCTTCAAGGGCAAGGACTCCTCTAAGAATTCCGACTGCAAATTCAGGATATTCTTTAAAAAACGGCGGTAGCTGCGCGGAATCCCGCGCCCGGATTCTCCGCGCTCCGCAAACTGCCGGAAAATTTTCCGAAAGGCGAAAACGCCCCATATGAAAATTCTTAAAACCGCTATCGTTTTACTGTGGATTTCGGCGTCCTGCGCGCTCGCGGCGGGCGGCGGCGAAGATTCGCGCGATTTCAGGCGCATATACGTCACCCGCCACGGCCAGCGAATATCCGGCGGCGACCCCTCCCTGACGCCGCTCGGGAAAGAACAGGCCAAAATGCTTGCCGAACGCATACGCGAAATCGGCTTCGACGGCGAAATCTACGTGTCCCCCTACCTGCGCACGGTACAAACCGGCGCGGAAATCGCGAAGCTCTGCGGCGCAAAAATGATTCTGACGCCGGAAATCCAGGAGCGCACGCACAAAGATGGCGTCCCGGATATTAAGGGGCGATCGCAGGCGGAGCTCGAAAAACTCTTTCCGTCCATGATCGCCGAAAGCCCGAAGCTCCCGCAAAACTGGGTGTACTCCGACAACCGCGGCGAAAAGCTCGAAAGCCGCGTGAGAGCGGCGATAGACGCCATTCTGAAAAACGGCTCGCGCGACTTCGTCCTCGTGGGGCACAAGGCCACCGTTAAGGCCGCTCTCGAATACCTCTGCGAAAGGGCGGACTGCGAAGCGGAAATCGAAATATGGAACTGCGAGCTTGCGTACTTCGTCGCGCTTCCGGACGGCTCTGTAAAATACGTTTCGAGCGGCGTGGACTTCATTCCTCCCGAAAAGGTCAGCGACAATTTCAAGCGCGGACTGCTCGGGCGCGCCCCCTCCGGCGGCGGGAGACAATCTTCGCCCGAAAAAAAGTAATTGCTTGACAATCCTCCGAAGAGGGAAAAATTCGATTGCTTATTTGAAAGCGTTAATGACAGTCCTATTGTTTGCCGCGTCGCTCGCGTCGTCTTTTGCGGGCCTGCCGGCCGACTGCGGAACCGACGAATTTCCGGACGGTTCAAGGACATTCATGGGCGCGCAGACCGACTCTCCCAAAGTTTACGGGCTTCCGCAATCGGTGTCGTCGGCCTCGGTGGACAAGCACCGCGACAGGCGCGCCAAACAGCGCGAGAGGCTCAACTGCTTTGACTCCGCGTGCTCTCCCGAATGCGCGGCGGTTCAATTTTGCGATTTGTTTTGTTTTCACAAGGCGGCGCCCCGCTCCGAAACCGGATCTTGGCTTCCGGCGGCGGACGTGCGCGGCGCCTGCGCGGAATCGCCCGTAAAAATCCGCAACCTTCTGCTTTGAGGCTTTTGCGCGCCGCGCCCCGTTGCGGCGGGGCATACGGTTAGGCCGGCCCGCGTTTTTAACCGCGCACACTTTTTCGCGCACGACGGGATTTTTTGCGTTCTCGCGCTCGTCAACCTCTAAAAAATAGCAGAAATTATGGAATACATACACGCTTTTGCCCAATCCCATGCCGTAGAACTCTCGGCGGGAATTTTGATAATCGCCTACATATTCATAGCCGCCGAAAAGATAAGCAAGGTTACGGTGGCCCTGATAGGCGCGTGCGCCGCGATTTTCCTCGGGCTTGTCAGCGAGGACAAGCTCGCCGAAAACGGGGCGGCAAACCTCGCGTACTACGTAAACTACATCGACTTCAACGTCATATTCCTGCTGATTTCGATGATGATAATCGTGTCCATCGCGGCGGGAAGCGGCATATTCAACTACGCCGCGGCCAAGATGCTCGCCCTCACGCGCGGCAGGCCCATTCTGATCCTTCCGGCGCTCGCGTTCTTCACGGCTTTCGTGAGCGCGTTTCTCGACAACGTGACGACCGTCATTCTCGTAATGCCCATGACGTTCGCAATAGCCGAAAAGCTCGAAGTCAACCCCGTCCCATTCTTAATAACCGAAGTATTCGCCTCCAACATCGGCGGAACCGCAACCCTCATCGGCGACCCGCCGAACATCATAATAGGAAGCGCGGCGGGATTGTCGTTTATGGATTTCGTGCGCGAGCTCACTCCGATAGTCGCGCTCATAATGGTGGCGGTATGCGCGTTCCTGCTCTTTGCGTTCCGCAAAAGCCTCAAGGCTCCAAAGGAAAAAATGGACGATCTCATGCGCTCCGACGGCGGGGTAGGCGCAATCACCGACCGCGCTTGCGCGATAAGGTCGATAATCGTGCTGTCGCTCGTCATCCTCGGGTTTATGCTGCACGACGCGATAGGATTCCAGACCTCCACGATAGCCCTTGCTGGCGCCGCCGTGCTCCTGATCTTTGAAAAGCCCGAAAAGATTTTCAGGGATCTGGAATGGAACACCATATTCTTTTTCATAGGGCTATTTATAATAGTCGGCGCGCTCGAGGCGTCCGGCGGAATCAAGATGATGGCCGACGCAATCTTGAAGGCCACCCACGGCTCGCAGGCGGCGACCTCCATGATAATACTCTGGGGTTCGGGCTTCATCTCCGGAGTTATAGACAATATCCCCTACACGGCGACGATGACGCCTATGATTCTCGAAATCGAAAAGGCAATGGGCGCGGAATACGCCTATCCGCTCTGGTGGAGCCTCTCGCTCGGCGCTTGTCTTGGCGGCAATATGACGATAATCGGCGCGGCAGCCAACGTCATAGTGTCGGAAAATTCCGCAAAGCACGGGCATAAAATCACCTTTATGCAATTCTTCAAATACGGGTTTATCGTCATGCTCATATCGCTCGTCATCAGCGCGGCGTGCCTGTGGCTCAAATTCTTCATCTAAAAAAAAGGAGACAATATGATTATAGCCGAAATGCTCATACCAATGCACCCGAATCTCATGCAGATGGCGGGGTTTTGCGCGGCGGGTTTTTTGCTCGTGATGTTCGTGCTCGCGTTCCAGTCGGTGCTGACGTCGCTGATAGGCAAGATATTCACGTCTTTTGAAAACCAGAAAAAATAACTTCAACCTCCGTAAATTATGTTGCAAAGTTTAATCGATCTGGCCTGCGACACGGGTTTTCTGTACGTCGACTGGCGAATGATAGTAATGTGGGGCGTCGTCGCGGTGCTGATGTATTTGGCGGTGTTCAAGGAATTTGAGCCGCTGCTGCTCGTTCCGATAGCCTTCGGCGCATTGCTGGCAAACCTCCCGACCGAAGGCGTGCTCAACAAGCCCGCCGGAGCTCTGATCGCCCCCGCGCAGGGCACGGCGACAACCGTATTCGTCTCCGAGGGCGACAAAGTGTTCGTTCCGCGCGTGGTGAAGCACCTGCCCAAGTCGGTCTCGGAAATGATAAGAAACGCCGACGCCACCCAAGCCGAAGCGCAAAAGGACGTCGAAGGTTACTTCAAGTTCCTCGAAGACGTCACCAGCTCCGCGAGCCGCGAAGACACCCTCAAAAAGGCAAAGGGCATTCCGGATCTCGTGGCGATAGTCCGCCCCGACGCTGCCCAATCCGACACCGACAAGGAGGCGGCGGAAGCTTCCATGGCGTTTAAAGTCGCCTTTAAGGGAAAGCAGGTAGACCTGCGGGGCTCCGACCTTCTCGTGTTCGCGCAGGCCTCCGGAGACGTCACCGACGTAATGGTGAAAGCGGGCGAGCGCGTCGCAAACGGCCAGAAGCTCGTAGACGTGTACAGCGCGCGCACGGGCGGCCTGTATTACTATCTGCAAATGGGCGTACTGCTCGAAATCTTCCCGCCGCTCATTTTCCTCGGCGTCGGGGCCCTCACCGACTTCGGCCCGCTCATCGCGCGTCCTAAAACCCTCCTTCTGGGAGGCGCGGCGCAGTTCGGCGTGTTCGCGACTTTCATCGGGGCCGTTTGGCTCGGCTTCACCTCGCAGGAGGCCGCCTCAATAGGCATCATCGGCGGCGCGGACGGCCCGACTTCCATATTCATCACCAACAAGCTCGCCCCCCATCTGCTCGCGCCGATTGCGGTTGCGGCGTACAGCTACATGGCGCTCGTGCCGATAATCCAGCCGCCCATCATGCGCGCGCTCACGACGGAAGCCGAGCGCAAAATCCGCATGAAGAGCCTCCGCAAGGTATCGCGCCTCGAAAAGCTTATTTTTGCGATAATCGTCACGATATTCTGCATACTGCTCGTCCCGGACGTCTCCGCGCTCGTGGCGATGCTCATGCTCGGCAACTTCCTGCGCGAGTGCGGCGTCTGTGAACGCCTCAGCAAGGCGGCCCAGAACGAGCTCATCAACGTGGTGACGATCTTCCTCGGCACTTCGGTCGGCATAACGATGACGGGCGACAGGTTCCTGCGCGTCGACACCCTCTCCATTCTCGCGCTCGGGGTGGTCGCCTTCGGCTTCTCGACCGCGGCGGGAGTTGTGATGGCTAAAATCATGAACCTCTTCGGCGGCGACAAGGTGAACCCGCTCATCGGCTCCGCGGGCGTATCGGCCGTTCCCATGGCCGCGCGCGTCTCGCAGGTGGAAGGGCAAAAGGCCGACCCCACGAACTACCTGCTCATGCACGCAATGGGCCCGAATGTCGCCGGCGTCATAGGCACGGCGCTCGTGGCCGGATACTTTATCGCAACTATAGGAAATTAATAGTTCAAAAGGCAATCGAGGGCGCGCCCGCAACAGGCGCGCCCTTTTCTTTTGCAGGCCGCGGGCGCGGAAAACGAAAAAAGCGCAAAACGCACTGTCCGCGCGGCGGGCGGGCAAAAAATGCCGGCGGCAAAATCAATTCGGGCTTGCCCCGTTTTCCGCGCCGAAATTTCCGACAACCGGCCAAGCAAAAACGGCGGAAACAAAACCGGGATGCGCCGGCGATAAAAGACGCCGCAAACGGTCGCCGCCATAAACATCGCAAAGGCGAACTCTCCGCGCCTTTGACGAAACACTTTTGCGAAATCCTATTTTCCCATGCGGCGCCAAACGGCGGAAATTAAGACAAACGCCGCCATAATTGCGGCAATCTCCGCAGGTTCGGGAACCGATGAAAAAACATATCCTCCGCCCGGATTGTCCGCCAGAAAATACGTCCGCCCGCATATCAGCTCCTCCCCGTCGTGAAACCACCTGATCGCCCTTATAGCGTCTTCGGTCATGGATGAAATTATCAGGTTTCCCTCTCCCCAAAGTCCGTTCAAATTTACCTCCTCCAAATCGAATTCCGCGACATCGAGCAAAGCGGAGGAATCCGTAAATTCTATCGTCATGGACGAATCGGAGGCTACCGTCCCGTTCACGTCCATGCTTCCGCCGACCAATATCATTCCGCCGTTATTTATCAAAACGTCGCCCATTATAGCCGCATTTCCGCCCGCTTCCACGTCGAACATCGCGCCCGTACCGGACAAATTCAGGCGCGCGGACTGAAAATATCCGCGCACTGTGAACGAAGAACTGTCGCCGCCAAGCTCCGCCCAGCCGTTTGCGACGACGCTTCCCCCGCTTTCCACGACGACCCTGGCGCCGTCGCCCCACGCATTGAGAGTTTCTCCGACCGAAACCCGACCGCCGCCCTCCGCGGTCAAAAGCGAATTCTGATCCATCGAAAGATTTTGCGCGCAAGTCATTTCTCCGCGCACTTTCACCCCGACATTGGATCTCAAAACGTGCTGATAGGAAACCGCCTCGACCCTCTCGCCTATTGTAAAAACGCCTTTGCCCTCCGCGCCCCAACGGAAAAGGCTGTTTCCGGAAGAGCCTATGACCGCCGAATCTTTGGACGTTTCAATGGTGAAAGCGTCGGAATACCCCGCAGAACTTGCGCCGTTTATATATTCGATTGCGCAAGAGCCGGTCAAATCTATGTCGACCTGCAAAATATCCCCCGAAGACGAAAAATTGAAGGCATATCCCGACACATATCTGCCGTAATCCGACAAATCGGATATTACGATGGTTTCGGCAAAGGCGGAGGCTTGCAGAAAAATGGAAGCGGCGGCGAATATCTTAATTGTTTTCATATAATCTTTCGTAAATTGAAGGTTAAATATGTCAAGATTTTTCTCTCGGTTTTAAATCCAGTCCCCTCCCCCATCCTCCCAATCCAAACCGTTAAAAAATTGCGCTTGCCTGAAAAATCCCGCGCGTTTTGATATCGTTTAATGAAAAAACTTCCGCGGGTTGAAATCTTTATGGCGTGCGACGCCAATTACGCGCCGCACCTGTGCGCGGCGATGGCGTCTGTTATGGACAACACTCGGCGGGACCTGCGCTTCAACATTCTAAGCAACGCTCTGCCGGAGGAAATTCGCGCGAAAATCGCCGAATGCGCCGGTCCCCGCGCGGAAGTCGAATTTCTCGAAGTTGACAAATCGCTGTTCGCGGGCTTCGACGTAAAGCTGAAACACCTTTCGATAGAGGCGTGCTACCGCTACTGCGCGGCGAAAATCCGCCCCGAACTCTGCAAGGCACTCTATCTGGATTGCGACACGATAGTCCTCGGGGACGTAGGCGAACTTTTCGACTCCGACATCTCGGGCGCCTGTGCGGGGGTTGTGGACGACGTCATAAAAGAATCCTACGTGAAATCGCTCGGGCTCGGCAGGTATTTCAATTCGGGAGTAATGCTGCTAAACCTCGCAAAAATGCGCGAAACACGCGCGGACGAAAGGCTATTTAAAAAGACCGCCGAACTCTCAGGCAGGAGCAGATACCTCGACCAGGACGCCTTGAATATCGTCTTTGCGGGCGACGAGATTTTCCTGCCGCAAAAATGGAACGCCGTCGCCCCGCTTTTCAGAAGGTCTCCGAAATCGAAATTCGCGCCGTCCGGCGAGCTTGCGACGGCGGCGGAAAACCCCGCGATAGTGCATTTCACGGGTCCCGACAAGCCGTGGAAAATCCCGCGCTCAATGCTCTCGCACCCGTTCGCGCCCGCCTATTTTCACTACCTCTCAAAAACCCCGTTCGCCGCCGAAGCCCAAAAGTTCCGCGCCGCATTCCGCCCGCTGCTCGCCCTCGCGAACTATTTCAAACGCCACCTGTTCTTCTTTTTGCGCCCGCAATTTTGGAAAATGCGCCGCCTGCGCGCGCGCAACCTCGAACGCTTCCGCATCTGACGCCGCCGCGCGAAGTCGGGAGTTGACACGCGCGCCGTTTTGCGGGTATAACTTTTGGCTTATTTATCAAATCCATCTTTTCGACGGCGGCATATGTACACGGTTGTTTGCATGAAATGGGGCGACAAATACGGCCCCGAATACGTCAACAGGCTATTCAATATGGTCGCGCGCAACACGACGCTGCCGTTCAAATTCGTCTGCTTTACCGACGACTCAAAGGGGCTGCTTCCGGAAATCGACGCCCGCCCCCTCCCGCAAATGGATCTCCCTCCCGACAAGGAGCGCGGCTGGCGCAAGCTCTCCCTGTTCAGAAAGGACGTCGGGCTCGAAGGCCGCGTGCTCTTCCTCGACCTCGACACCGTGATAGTCGGCAACATCGACGGCTACTTCACGATGGACGGGAAATTCATCTTCATCAAGCACTGGAAGCCCTCCGAAAAGCACGGGATCGGCGAAACGGGCGTCTACCGCTTCGAGGCGGGCGAGCTGCAATTCCTCTACGACGACTTCATGGCGAACATGGAAAAAATAAAGGCCTCCTACCGCCACGAACAGGCGTATGTCGGCGACGTCCTCTCAAAGAGGGGGCTTGCGGGCTTCTGGCCGCCGGAGTGGATGCCGAGCTTCAAATATACCTGCATGAGGCCGTTTCCGCTGAACTTTTTCCTCGAACCCGTCCTTCCTAAAGGCGCGAAGATGGTGATATTCCACGGCAACCCCACGCCCGACCAGGCGCTCTCCGGCAAGGTCAAGGGCATAAAAAAATTCGTGAGGTTCGTCAAAACCCCCGAATGGCTCAAACGCAACTGGCGCTAAAATGAAAAAAACCGTACTCGTACTCGCCCCGCACAATGACGACGAAACCCTCGGATGCGGCGCGACCATCGCCAAGCACGCCGACACGGGCGACGACGTGTATGTCGCTACCCTCACCTCGATCGAGGACGGGCACCCCGTGATGAAGCCCAACAAGGACGTCATACGCGCCGAGACGATAGAGGCCATGCGGATTTTGGGGGTTCCGCGCCAAAACATAATTTTCAGGGATCTGCCCAACGTGCTGCTCAACGACATTCCGATGCACGAAGTCAACAAGGTGGTGCACGACGTAATCGAACAGGTCTCGCCCGACGTGCTGTACGTGCCGTTCATGTACGACCTGCACAAAGACCACCGCGAAATCCTCTATGCGGCGCAGGTTGCGGCGCGCACCTGCACGCCGACCGGCAGGAAAATCAAGGAAATTTACATGTACGAAACGCTCTCGGAAACCCACTGGAACATAGACCACACCGAGGGCGGATTCCTCCCCAATGTTTTCAACAACATAGAGGAGTACATCGACAAAAAAGTCGAGGCGGTAAAAGCCTACAAGAGCCAGCTGAAAACCTATCCCGACGTGCGCTGCGTAGAGGCGATAAAGGCGCTCGCCCTCTTCCGCGGCTCCGTAATGGGCATGGAGCACGCCGAGGCCTTCGTCCTGGTCCGCAAACTGATGTAATCCCTTCTCCCTGACAAGCTCCCATGCGCTTTAAGAGTTCGCTCTGAAAAGCCAAAGCTTCTCCGATTTGGAGCAACGTTTTTCGGATGCGGGACAAGGGCGGCGGCTCCGCTTCCATTAAAGCGAATGCACGCTTGCGCCTATCGCTTCGCGATGAGGCTATGCCTTTATGGATATAAATGAAAAGCCGCTTCCGAAGCGCACTCGATGTACGCGAGTAGGCGGCTTATTCAAAAGCGACGCTTTTTACTTTGGAGCGCGTCAAAAGCATTCTCCACAAAATGGGCGGCGTCAAAAGGGCATTCAAACGAGTATGGGAAAGCCGCCAAGGGCGCGCGTGGCGTATTGGAATACGCAAGCGGTCTTGGCGGCTTTCCCAACGGAGTCATTCGCCAAATCAGAAGTTGTCGGCGAGGATCTCAAAGAACGCCTGCGGGTGCGCGCACGCAGGGCACTTTTGGGGGGCTTCAGCGCCGGTGAATACGAATCCGCAGTTGCGGCACTTCCACGCTATGGGCGCGCCCTTTTTGAAGACTTGCCCGTCGGCGATGTTTTGGGCGAGCTTCAAATAGCGCTCTTCGTGGTGCTTTTCCACCGCGGCTATGTTTTTAAAGACCGCGGCGATTTCGGCGAATCCCTCCTCTTCGGCGTCTTTTGCGCCTTTGGCGTAAATTTCCGACCACTCCTCGTGCTCTCCGGCCGCCGCCATTTTGAGGCATGCGGCGGTGTCGCCGAGGCCGCTCGAATAGGTCGATTCCACCTGGACTTCCGCGTCCCCGAGGAACTTGTAGAAGCGCTTTGCGTGCTCCTTCTCATTGTCGGCGGTCTCTTGGAATATCGCGGATATCTGCTCGTACCCCTCCTTCTTTGCGACGCTGGCGAAGAAAGTGTACTTGTTGCGCGCGGCGGATTCGCCGACGAATGCCGCCATCAGGTTTTTTTCGGTTTTTGTTCCCTTTAACGATTTCATAGTCTGTTTTCCTTGGTGTTGGGTTGAAGTTTTTTTGAGCACTTCGGGCAATAGCCCGAAAACAGGACGCTCGCCGAATCCGCGGAAAAGCCGCCCCCGAGGGACGATAGCAGCCCGCGACGGGCGGAGGGGCGAATGCGGACGTCGAATATCGCGCCGCACTTTTTGCAGGCAAAGTGCGAATGCTCCGAAGTGTCGCAGTCGAAGCGCGAGACATCGCCGAGGTCGAGGCGCGAGATCTCCCCGTCCGAGGCGAGCGAGCCGAGATTGCGGTAGACGGTCCCGAGGCTTATGTTGGGGATTTCGCCCCTCACGGCGTCGTAGACTTCCGCGGCCGTCGGGTGACCGAGGCCGCCCGACCTCACCGTATCGAGAATCAGCCTGCGCTGCCTGGAGCCGCGCTTGCAGTTTTTTGACGCCGCATGGTTTTTCATAGCCCGTACCGCAGCGGCATTCCGAAAGCCTGAATGCCGCTCAAATAATAATCATTATCGTTATTGTTTATATCCTTGACTCGCCGCGTCAAGAAATTTTATAAAAAAAAATAAAAATGAACGACGGCGCACTGATTCCATTTCTGCTGACGCTGATCGCCGGAGGAGCGACGGCGATAGGCGCGGGACTTACATTCGTCATACGCAAAAACGACTTCCGCGTTCTCGCGCTCGGCATGAGCTTTTCCGCGGGGGTGATGATATACGTCTCGTTTATGGACATCATGCCTATGTCGGTCGAATTCATGGGCGGCGAGGCGAGCCCGATGGCGGGAAAGCTCGGCAGGGCCGCGGCATACGCGATGTTTTTCGCCGGAGTCGCCGCGGCCGCCGTAATAGACTATCTGGTGCCCGAACACGTGGAATCCGACAAAATCGGCGGCTGTCCGCAATGCGAAACAAAATCCAAAACGAAGCACGCCGCGCTGCTCACCGCCATCGCCATAAGCGTCCACAACTTTCCGGAGGGACTCTCGGTGTTTGTGACCAGCCTTGAAGACGTGAAGATGGGCATAGCCATCGCCTTCGCCATAACCCTGCACAACATACCGGAAGGCATCTCCGTGGCTCTTCCGCTTTACAACGCCACGGGCGACAAAAAGCGCGCGTTCTGGACGGCGTCGCTCTCGGGGCTCGCCGAACCCGCGGGGGCGGTCGCCGCATACCTGATTTTCGCGCCGATATTGACGCCTGCCGCAGTGGGCGGGGCGCTTGCGCTCACCGCGGGCATAATGGTCTACATATCGCTCGACGAGCTCCTGCCTATGGCGAAGGAATACGGACAGGAGCACTACGGGATATTCGGGGTTTTCGCGGGAATGGCGTTTATAGCGATAGGCTCGCTCGCGTTCTGAGGCGGCGCATGGGGCGGAAAAAATAAAAAATATTGCGCAGGGAAAATCCGCGCTTACTTTCCGGTAAAAATATGTGGCAAATCTACGCTCTGCTCTCCGCATTCTTCGCCGCGCTCACCGCGATATTCGCAAAAATCGGCGTAAGCGACATAAATTCAAACCTCGCCACGGCGATAAGAACCGCGGCAATACTCGCGATCGCATGGGCGGCGGCGTTCGCGACATGCGACGTCTCGCAGATTCGCCGCATTTCGGGGCACGCTTTTTTGTTCCTGATTTTGAGCGGTTGCGCTACGGGATTGTCGTGGCTGTTTTATTTCAAGGCGCTGAAGCTTGCGGACGCCTCGAAAGTGGCGCCGGTGGACAAGCTGAGCGTGGTGTTTACAACGGTTCTCGCCTTTCTGATACTCGGCGAGCAGCCGTCGCTGAAAGTTGTAGCCGGATGCGCGCTGATATTCGCCGGAGCTCTCGCAATAATAATTTAACCGAGCCGATTCTCCGCTTGGAAAACGCCGCTTTAATTTTTCCCTTGCGCGCGGACAAAAAAAGCTTTTCCAAAACCGATTCAGCGCCGCACTGTACGCCACCCTCTCCAACGCCGCTTTAATCCATGTTCCGCCAATTCCGGAACACAATAAACTTCAACCGACGCCGCAACGGAGGAGCCGTTTATTTGATTTTGCGCCGCGCGCAAACAGATAAACGGTTAATGAAACTTGGGATTCGGTTTTTGCCCAATATCCGGCCAATCCCCAATTAAACATAATCGCTTCTCCTCCGCAATCGCAAGGGAGGACAGGCGCATTGCAAAGCAATCGCCGCAAGGGGGCTTTGTCCCCTTCAATGGCTGGCGCGCCTCGCGCCTGCGGGAGCGTTTGAGCGGGTCGCACAGACCCCCTCATATCCAAACCGCCTCTTACGGCGCCTCAGCGCGGCAAAGCCGAGAGCGAGCGCACCGAAAAAGGCGGCGACTGCGGCGGGTTCGGGAACTTGCGCGAAGCCCACTTGGAGGGAATATCCGTTGTCGAGGGATTCCACCCAGCGGAATATGGCAACTCCGTTTTCGACGCCTATGGCGTAAAAGTCGCCGTTTGCGCCGTAGACGTTTTCGCCGCAATCGGCAAGATTCAGGGCGCCGCCTTTGCCCGTAAAGTTTATGCCGATTTTGCCTGAGCCTGCGGACCTTGCGAGGGTTTCCGAAAACACGATTTATCGGTCATTAGAAGCTCGAGCGCGTGGCGGCCAGACTTTTGAGGGCGAATCCGCCGCCCACGATTTCGCCGCTTTTGAAGTAGGCGATTCCGATGCTTGTCGAATTGTAATGCGCCGCGCCTAATTCTCCGCCCTCCATCACGAGAGTCGCAACCTGTTGTCGGAAACGACTTGCGAATTGCCCGCAAAGAGGAGGCCGCGCTCGCGGCGCCGGCGCGCAATCTTCGCGCTATAAATTCCAAGTCAGCGTCGCAATCGAGCGCGGGGTGAGGACGAAAGAACCGCTCGCGCCGGAGGCGGTTTTGGCGAGATTTGAAGCGGAGTCGGTTTTAAAGGCATCGAAAGGCTTTTTGGCCAAGTCTCCGGAAAACGACACGGGAACGGCATCGAAAGACGAGTTGACGAATACGGCCACAAGCTTTTTCCCGTCGGGAGAGACAAAGGCGGAACTCCGGACAAGTCGGCGGCTCCGGAAATCTCGACGCGCTTGTAGCCGGGGCGCACGAAGAAACTCCAGTTGCCCAGAGCCCAAAGCAATTTGTTGTCGCGCGCAACGCCTCCGTTTTCAAGCTTGCCGTCCTTGGGATAGACGCCCGTGAGCGCAAAGTCGCCCTTGACTTCCATTCCCTTCCAATAACCCCATCCCTGCGACTGGGCGATTGTCAAGTCCGCGGTTATCAGCCGCCCCATGCATAGGGCGGCCTCAATATCCGCGTTGTTGTCGCTAAACCTGCCCTTTGTGAAGCCGTCGCAAGTTTTCGGCCCGTAATTCGGCAGAAGGCACCATTCCGTTTGCAGAAACCCGAGCCCGTATTTCGAAATCTCGCCAATCAAGTCCTCCCTGATTTTCGGCATTTCCGCAAACCGCTTTCCCGAATGGTAAGCGTGCGCCGCCCACAGGCGTTCGAGGTGTTTCAAGCCGCCGATATAGTTGGGGGACGACTTGTCGAAAAACTGTTTCAGCTGGCCGAACGGCTGCTCCTCTTTTGGGCATTTTCTATTCTTCCCCCACCAGCTCTTGGCTCCGTCTACGGGAGCTTGCAGGCTGGCGGACTCTCCGAGCAGGATCTTCGTGCCTTCGAGCCCCGATTCTTCGATGGACTTGTCGAGCTCCCGCGCGAGTTTCGCCATTTCGGAATTCCTCCACATGCTGCCCTCCTGGCGCGGGGAATCCCACGGAACCTGAGGCTCGTTTATAGGGCTTATGTATTTTATGTCATACCCGAGACCCCTAAGATGCTTGGCGACATCGGCCATGTAGCCGGCAAATTTGCCGTAGCAGTCGGGCCTGAGATTGGAGCCGTAATTGTCTTTGTCGCAATAGCCCTTGCCGTTTTTAGTCCACTGCACGGGAGGGGTGTTGGAGAATATCAGAAATTTGTCGCAGCCGTACTCCTTGGCCTTTTTCATGAAGTACATCTGCCCGGCGCACTTCGACCAATCGTAGCCGGAGCCGTCTTTCGTCAGAAACGATTCCGCCCTGCGCTGGTACGGCTCTATATCCGCGCCGTCCTGTTCGAGGGTTCCGCCGCCGATGTTGAACCTCCACATTGAAAGCCCGATGCCCTCCGGATTGCCGTCCGCCCCGAATTTTTGGGAAAAGAGCCACTTTGCGATTTGCCCGCGCTGCTCTTCGGGAAAATATTTTCCGACGAAATTTCCGCTCCATGCGTCGGCCGCCGCAAAGTGGTCTATCGTTTGGAAAGTTTTTTCGGGATCTATCTCAATCCGCAAACCGTCCGCACAAGCAAGGGAAACCGCCGCGGAGGAAAGCCCAACCGTCAATGTATCGCGCATATTCATACGCAACAACAGATAACCGCTCGGCGGGGAACGGTCAACAATATTGCGCCGGAAAAAATGCTTAAACAGTTAAAAAGGCGCGCCGCAAAAGCCGAAATTCAATCCCCCGTCCAAATCCCGAGCGATACGGGGGGAAGGGTTATCGCGTCCCCCTCCGGAATAATTTGCAAACCGTCGAGGCCTTTCGGCGAAAAACCGTCTATGTCGGCAATCTGCCTGAATCCGCAAAGGCGTCCGGGAACGGGAATTTCCGCGCATTCGGAGGACGGGTTGAAAGCCGCAAAAATCTTCGGGGCGCAAAGGCTGCCGTCGGCGTTGAACAAAACCCCCGCAGCCGAATTGTCGCCGGAAAAAAAGCGGAAAAATCCGCCGGACGGATTGTCGGAAAGCCTCAGCGCGCGCGCGCAATCCGAGAGCCTGAACTTTGCCAGAGCCCGCAGCCAGCGGCATTCGCCGGGATAGCGCAGCGCGCGGGAATAGTCCAGCGCGTTGGCCGCGCCGTTTTTGTAAGTGTTGTTGAGCCCCCCCTTAGTGCGCACGAGGTCGAACCCCTCGGCCGCCATCGGAATGCCTACCGAGAGGAATACGAGGGCGTATGCGAGCTTGTAGCGGCGCAAATCCTCTCCCGAAGGGTTTTCGGGGGAGGCGGAAATCCTGTCGAGCAGGCATTTGTCGTCGTGGCTTTCGAGGTAGTTGACGGTCTGGGCGGGGAAGCTCGCATACCCCCCGCGCGAGCCGGAAATAAAATATTTGAATCCCTCGAAATTCCCGCGCCCGAGCGCGTAGGAGAGCATGAATTCCCTGAACCCGTCGTTCCAGGAGGCGTAGCCGGTCGAGCGCAGAGATTCCCCTATGTGCCCGCGAAAGCTCCACGGCTCGGCTATCAAAACCGCGGAGGGCTTTAACTTTTTGACGAAAGACTCGATTTCGCGCAGAGCTCCGAAGCCGAGGAGCTCGGCGAGGTCGAACCTGAACCCGTCCGCGCCGTACTTTTCGACCATCGCGCGGAGGCTGTCCTTTATCAGGCGAAGCGCCATCGGCGACTTCGCGCGCAGGTCGTTGCCGCATCCGCTGAAATTCATGAGCCCGCCGTCGGGGGAAGTTTCAAAATAATAGCCTTCGTCTATTAGGGAAAGGTAGTTCGGAACGCCGTAGTGGTTGTAAACCACGTCGAAGAGCACGGCGATTCCGGCGCGGTGAAAGGCTTCGACCAGCCCGGCAAGCTCCGAATTTTGCGTCGCGGCCGACGGGTCGGAAGCGTAGGAGCTCGCGGGCGCGAACCAGCCCACGGGCATGTAGCCCCACTCGTAATCCGAGCGGTTTTCGGCGGCGAACTCCTGCACGGGCTGCAATTCGACGCAGTTTACGCCGAGCTTGCGCAGATAGCAGTCGGGCGATTTCAGCCATTTTGCGAGCCCCGAGAAAGTCAGCCTTTCGTCCGGAGAAATGTCCGCCTTCGCCCGCGCGAGGACGTCGCGCACGTGGATTTCGAGAATCGAAAGGTCGTGCCAATGCGGAGGTTCAAAACCGCCCTTCGCGCACGGTATGGAATCGTAATACTTGACGATTCCGGGCCCCGAGGACTTTTCAAAAGCGTTTGCGTAAGGGTCTACCGCCGGGACGCGGACGTCGAAGGCGGCGGCAGGCAGGGCGTTGTCGCCGTCGATGTGCCAAACATAACGCCGGCCTTCGAGATCTTCGGAAGAGCGCGCCGTCCAGACCGCGCCGTCGGGAGACGACGCCTCCAAGAGTATGCCGTCCTCCTCTCCCGCCTTCCAGTGCCTTACGTACGCCGCGCGCGCGCGAGGCGCGAATATCGAGAACTCGGTGCCCTCCCCCGCCCTCCGCGCCCCGAGCGCCTTTGCCGAATATATGCAGTGCAAAAGCTCCGCGGCCTCGACTTGCATGTCGATTTTCATTCGGGGGATTTTAACCCTGATTTCTCCCGTGGGATCGCACGGCGACGCAAATTTCAAGATCAATACGTTGCGTCCCGTCCTGTCCAAACTAAAGCTCAAATTTCTATTCCCCTCCCTGTCTGAGACGACATTCGGGGCGTCGGGATTGGGCTCGAGCCACCTGCCCGCGCCCGAGGCGAACTTGAAAAATCCGCACCTGTGCGGCAATCCGAGCGGCTCAATCGGAACTTTCAGCTCGCGCCCGCGGCCGCCCGAGCGGGATTTCATTTTCCATGCCGGATTTTTTATGGCGTCCTGCCAGCCGTTGAAAGAGCCGCATACATAGTAGTCCAAATCGGAGAGCGCGCCGGCGTCAAAGGCGAGCGGGTCGAGCTCAAAGCAAATTTCCCCGTTTTCAATATAATAAGACGTATATTTGGAAAACTCTCCGGGGTCCGGGCGGACGACCTCGAACTCCGCGCCGCCCGCGCCGCTCACCTCAATGTCCGGCAGCGCGCGTGAGAGATCGCGCGGGAACGCCAATATTATCTCGTCGGCTTTTCGCCACCAGGCCCTTACCGTAGACATAGCTCAATCGTTTCTGAAAATTATCGGATTCGGCCCCTCGGGAATTTTTATTCCGCCGTCTCCGCCGGCATTTTCGCCGGAGGCGGACTCCGCCCGCGCGGGAGGAGGGGAAGCCGCAGGATATCCAGTTAAGGAGGTTTCCCCTCCGCCGCTCTCAAAGCCGCCGGCGGAATCGGGCACGGAAGAGAAAATTCTGTCCAAAATAGTCGCGCGCAAATATGGGGCGCCGTCGCGCTCCGCCCTGTCCGCCGCAGTCCGGACTTCAACTGCGCCGGAAGGCGAATCCGCGCCCTCGCGCCGCTCGGACGCCGGCGGCGAAGAATCCTCAAAGCGGAAAATTATCTCATCGGGCTCGGCGAACCCGAGCTTTTCGCGTATGACGCGCGCGGCGAACTCCTCGTCGTATATGAGGCGGCTAAAATACTCCTGCTTGTACGCCTTCTCGGCGGCGAGCGACGCCTTTTGCTCTTCAAGCCTTAGCCTGCCGAGCTCGAGTTCGGTATTTTCCTCGCGCATGTTCCGCCAGCCGACATACGACGCCGCAGCCGCAAACGCAAGCAGCGCCGCAAGCATTAGTATTATAAGTCTGTAAACGGCCTTTGCGCCCATCGTATGGCCGTATAGTCGCAACTTCCCCGCCCCCTGTAAAGCCAAAATGCGGAATGCCGCCAGACGCCTCTACGTTTTACGGGCGCGTCCGCCGCCGGAGCTCTCCGCATTTTACCGCATTTTGCCCCCAATTTTTCGAGCGCGCCCGCGGCGTATTCGCTTGCAACCGCGCGCGGAAAATAAAAAATGGGCGGGACTTTTTGATTAAACGCGCCGCAAAAAAATGGCAAAATCGTCGCGACAGCTTTGGACGGCACAGATACTGGAGGGCGGCGCGGGCAAAACCCGCGCCCGCGCAAGGGGCGCATGGACTTCCGAAAGCATTGACGCCGCCGCCGCGAGAAGCTCCGCATACATGCGCCGGAAAATCGACGACGCCGCGCGCGCAATCGGCGGGGAGCAGATCAAGGGCGTCGTGCTGGGCATAGACCCGAGCCTTCGCGGAACGGGGCTCGCGGCGATAGAGGCTCTCGGCGGCGGCAAGATGCGCTATGTCGATTCCGAAACCGTGCGCAACCACCCGTCGCTCTCAATGGCGGAGTGCATCGCGCGGATATTCGAGAGAACCCTGCGCATGATAGACGAATACTCTCCCGACTGGGTATCGATAGAGCAGAGCGTGTACGTGCAGAATTTCAAGACCGCGATGATTCTCGGGTCGGCGAGAGGGGCCGCGATAGCCGCCGCCGCCCACAGGCGGCGGGAAGTCTACGAGTACCCTCCGCTGAGAATCAAGCAGGCAGTCATCGGCTACGGCAGGGCGAGCAAGGAGCAGGTCGGCAGATCCGTTATGGCGCTTTTGCAAATGGGGGAAATCCTCCCGCCCGACGAGTCCGACGCGGGCGCGGCGGCGATAACCCACATATTTACCCACAAGATACGGATATGAAAAAATCTCTCATAGCGATGGCGGCCGGAATGGGAAGCCGTTTCGGAGGCCTGAAACAGGCCGCAAAATTCGGGAAATCGCAAAAGACGATGCTCGACTTCGCGGTCGAAGACGCCCTGGAAGCCGGATTTGAAGAGTTCGTTTTCGTGATTCGCCGCGGCATAGAGAAAATTTTCCGCGAAAGCGTCTCCGGCAAATACGAAAATCTGGCGGACGTGCGGTATGCGTTTCAGGACGAGTCCGGGCAGCCTCTGCCCGCCGGACGCTCGAAGCCGTGGGGCACGGGGCACGCGGTGCTCTCGTGCGCGGACGAAATTTCGGGGCCGTTTTTGGCGGTAAACGCCGACGACTACTACGGGAGAAGCGTCTACGCGCTCGCCGCGAATTTCATGGACTCTCCCGACCCGCGCCGATACGCGCTCGCGGGATACCGCCTCAAAAACGCGCTGTCCAAAAACGGCGGCGTCTCGCGGGGAATATGCCAAACCGACGAAAATCTGCGCTTAGTGTCGATACGCGAATGCGCGGGGCTCCGCGAAAGGACGGCTGGCGACGGGACTAAGTTTGTGGAGGCCGAGGACGGCGAAAAATTCAGCGGCGACGAATTTGCCTCCCTCAATTTCTGGGCTTTCCCGAAGGAATTCATGGAAAGGCTCGGAACGGACTTTGAAAAATTCCTGTCGGTCAACTCAAAGAGCGAAAAGGCCGAATTCTACCTGCCGAAGGCCGTGGATAACGCCGTCGCCGAAAAGTTCGCCGAAGCCGTAGTGATGCCCACCGGCGAGCGTTGGCAGGGCGTCACGTACAGGGCCGACGCCGAAGAGGTCGAAAAATTTCTTGAATCCGAAGGCAGAATCTGAACCGCGCGCCGGGCGCGCAAGCGAAAATTATGAAGACATACCTCATCGCAACGCTCGCGATGGCGGCTTCCGCCCTCGCTCAGCCGCAAAAGGCGGAAACGCCCTCATCCGAGCCCGCCAAGCCCCAAACGCCGGCGGAGACGCCCGCCGCGCCCAAGCCCGCGCGCGGCGCATTCGACGCCATGCTCTACGTCAGCGTCCAAGACCCGTCGATGGAGTGGTGGTTCAATGTGCCCGAAGGCTTCGCCCCGCACATCTCGGAGCTCAAAAAGATCTTCCACAACCAGGAGTTCTCCCTCTTCCCGTTCGCGGACAACGCAAAAGTCAAAGAGGGGAAATTTTCAATTTCGTACTCGATAAGCATGAAGTCCCCCGACGGCTCGCTCACGGAGCTCGTGCGCGGCGCCAAGTTTGAGGGGACGAAAGTCGCCGACGACATAATGGTCGCCTGCCCCGACGTGATAGACTTCAAGCTCGACGGGCGCTTCCCCGAGGGCCTCTACAAATTCTCCATTTCCGCGAAGGACGAGATTTCCGGCGAGACGTCCGAATACGAAAACCACATTCGGCTCACAGAGTGGTCGGCCCCCGTTCCCTTCACGGGCAAAAAGCTCGTCTCCGACTACGTGCGCGCGTTCTCCCTGCAACCCTCGCCCGAGGCGCTCTATTCGATAGTGTTTTCGGACGACTTCGACCTCGAGCAAAAGGGCGCGCCGAACTCTCTGAACTACACATATCTGGGGTTCATGAAGGCGGCGTTCAAAAAGAACATGTTTTTGATAAGCCGCATACGCGACTCCTTCAAGTCGCTCTCCGACCTCAACCGCGCAAAATTCATTCTCATTCTGGCGTTGCTCGGCGAAGAGGAAATGGACGCCTCCGCGCTTTCGGAATCCGAGAAGCTGTATCAGGAAAAAATCCGCGCCTTCAAGCTCCCAGACCCATACGGCAAGTGGGACCCGTTTCTGGGCGCGGCGCAGATAGACATGCTTTGGGGCGAATTTTTCGCCGACGGCACGTACAGGCCAATACGCAGGATACTGAACGTACTGTCGCACGCCAAGGAAGCCGCTTTCGCCGACGGGCTCGCCGAAAAGTCACGCGCGCCCAAGACGCAGGCGGAATGGGACAGGTACATGCTCGGCAGGCTCTACAAGGCCGCCCTGAAAACCGTAGCGATAAACGCCAGCAAATACCCGCTCGTAGAGCAATATTGCGCCTGGGCGCTCCGGCACGGCGACATTCCGGAAGTCTCCTACGAAGTGCTCAGCCCGATGCTCGAGCACATAAGGGAGATGAAGAGCCCCGCAAGCGGAGAAAACGGCGAAAACCCGAAAGTCAGAATGCCGCGCATCGACGTGGAAAGCCTCTGACGGGACGCGCCGCGTTTGAATTTGACTTTTGCGCGCGACGCGCCGACAATTAAAGGATAAGGAGAATACCATGAAACTCATAAAAGCGATTATCAAACCGTTCAAACTCGACGAGGTTAAGGAGGCGCTCGCCGACATAGGCGTGGAGGGCATGACGGTCACCGAAGTCAAGGGCTTCGGCCGCCAGAAGGGACACTCCGAAATATACAGGGGCAGCGAGTACACCGCCGAACTCCTGCCGAAAGTCGTATTGGACATCTGCGTGCCCTCGGACATGGCCGACAAAGTGGTCGAAACCGTAATGAAATCCGCGCACACCGGCAAAATCGGCGACGGCAAAATCTTCGTGATGCCCGTTGAGCAGGCGTACCGCATAAGGACGGGCGAAAAGGGAATGATCGCCCTCTGATTCCCGCGCTATGAAAGGATGAAAATGACGATAGAAGAAAGACTCGAAAAGCACCTCGGCAAAGACCCGCAAATCGATCCGACCGCGTACGTAAGCAGGCGCGCCACCCTCGTGGGCGACGTGAAAATCGGCAAAAACGCGAGCGTGTGGCCGGGCTGCGTGCTGAGGGCCGACATCAATTCGATAGAGCTCGGAGAGAACTCCAACATACAGGACGGCACTATGGTGCACCTCGCCGACGACGCCGGCGTAAAAATCGGCAAAAACACTACGATAGGGCACGGCGCGGTAATCCACGCCTGCACCATCGGCGACGGCTGCCTGATAGGCATGGGCTCCATAATCCTCGACAAGGCGGTCATAGGCGACAACTCCATCGTCGGCGCGGGGGCGCTCGTCACCAAGAACACGGTCGTGCCCGCGGGCTCGCTCGTGCTCGGCTCGCCCGCGAAAGTCGTGAAAACCCTCGACGCCGAAACGCAAAAAGGCCTCGAATACTGGGCAAAGAAATATACCAAGCTCGCCGCCGCAAACAAGGCCAAAGAGGAAAAGGAAGCGTAGTTCCATGAGCCTGCAAGAGGCGCTCGAAAGGCGCGCCGGCCGCGTCGCCGCGCTGAGAGAGGCGTGCGCGCCGATATTCGGCCGCTCAAAATCCGTCACCCTCGAAATCGGCTGCGGAAAGGGGCACTATTTGAGCTCCTACGCGGCGCGCTTTCCGGAAGAGACTTGCGTGGGAATCGACCTCATAAGCAAGAGAGTCGAGGACGGGAGGCGGCGCGCAAAAAACCGCAACGCGGGCAACGCGTTTTTCGTCAAGGCTGAGGCGATGGAATTTTTGGAGGCCATGCCCGCCGACGCGCGGCTGGAAAAAATCTTCATATTCTTTCCCGACCCGTGGCCGAAAGAAAAACACCGCAAAAGGCGGCTGATAAGGGGGGAATTTCTCGACTACATAAGGCAGTTCTGCTCCGTGGGGTGCAAAATGTATTTCAGAACCGACCACGCGGAATACTTTGAATGGGCGAAGGCGGAAATCGCCAAAAACTCGTCGTGGGAGCTCTCCGAAGAAACGGAGCTCCCGCACGAGGAAGTCTCGCAATTCCAGAGGATACTGCCAGTTTTCTCGACGCTGATAGCGGTTGCGTCGTAGCGGGAAACCGGCGGGCGTTCCGCCTTGCGCGCCGTTTGTACGAATGGAAATCAAAAAAGGAAGCAATCCGCTCTCCGCGGCAAACGCTCCCGCCCATCCGGAATGCCCCCAAAATGCGCGCAGGTTCCGCGTAGAGCTTCCGAAAGAAGCCTACATCTATTCCGAAGCGGAAAGCGGCGCGGAAATCCGCGCCGCGCGCCGCTTAACTTTAAAAGATTTTATCCTCCGGCAGGCCCGTTTTATTTGAAACGCCTGCGCCTCGCGGCAAATGCAATCGACGCCGCGCCGAGAATCGCGGCGGCAACCGACGGCTCCGGCACCTGAGTCATTCCGACTTGCAGAGAATATCCGGCGGAATCTTTCACCCATCTGAAAACGGCGACGGCGTTTTCAAGACCGGCTCCATAGAAATCCGCGGAGGCGTCGTAGACGTTTTCCGAAACTTCCGCGCCGAGGTCAAAACCGCTCAAATCCGCTGCGGTGAGTATCTCCGTCCAATTGCCTATCTCGGAGTAGTCCGCGCCGTACCGCGCGAGTTCTATCCCGTAGTCCGCTGGATTCAAACTGCCGTAGGAACCCGAAAAATTTACGGCTATTTTCGCCGTTCCGTCCTTTGAAAGCGTTTCGGAAACCGCTATCAGTCCGGGAATCCCCGCGGCGTACAACTCCGGAGTGTCTATCGCGATTCCGCCGCTCCTAAAAACAGCCTCTTTGAAATACGCAAATCCCTGTTCCGTTCCGGAATTGTACGCGCCGAAAATCCCCCCGTTCAAAACGAGCGCCGCATTGCGATATTCCTCCCTTATCTGCTCGTTGCCCATAAAAAACCTTCCGCTATTTATCGTAAATGTCCCGCTCTGCGACGTATATGCCATATCGCCTGCCCTGTAAATATGAATGCGCTGGGTTCCCTCGCCGTTCATCACGACATCCAGTTTCTGTTCGGCGCCAACATGCGGAGTCGCGAGATAGCCGAAGTCGGAAACATTCCCCTTGAATCTGTAATCCGTCCCCGCGGCGTTCGTGAATGCGAGCGTCGAGGAAACCCCGGCGTTAGGGGAATTGTATATGCCGCAATCTATATGCGCATCGTCGGTGAGCTGCAGGCCGCCGATTTCAAAAACCATTCCGTTCTGCGCATTTTTTATGTTTGTCCATCCGCTGCCGTCGCTCTGCATGTTGACGACCCCCGAAACCGACGCGCGGCTTACGGTCAGCACAAGCGACGTCTCGCTCGCGCCGGAATAGCCGTAGCCGCCCAGTTTCATGTCGCCGTCGACGATAAATTCGCTCCGTTCAATGGTACCGGATGCGAAATCTACGGCAAATACGTTGCGTAGCATCTCCGTGCCCGAATAGCCTCCGCCGTAGCCCTCTGCGCCGAGCTCAAACCCCTTCGCCCTCACGACGACGCTTGTCCTCTGCCCCGTAGTCGTCCAAAAACTCCCCCCAATAGAGAAATAGTTTTGGGAAGCCTGGCCGACGAGGGATTTTATGGAGCCGCCAACTTCAAACGTTGCGGCATTGTCCAACGCTGCGTTGCCGAAAACTATCATCGCGGCGTTCTGGGCGTTGCCGGCGACGACGAGCTCCCCCACATAGGCGTCCACAGTGTCAAGCTCCAGAGAAACCCTGTCGCCGGACTTATTCAAAATATAGGCGGCATCCGTGCTCAACGGCGCGGAAGAGGCGCGTTCGGCGCCGGCGGCGTCATAAGTCCACGCGCTTCCGGAAAAGAATTTTGTCTGGCCGGCTGATTCGGGGTTGAAATAATAATCCGCCTGTGAAAACGCGGCAAGGGGGGCAAACGCAAGAGCCGCGGAGAAAATCGAAAAATTTATTTTAACGTTTTTCATAATATTTTTTTGAGTACACGAGAATGCGATATATGTCAAGCTATTAAAAATTAAGAATCAATCTTTCCATTCAAAACCAAATTCCATATCTTCCTCCGCCACTCCAAAGAAATCCGCGCATCGGCGGTCGGCTTTCCATAACGCGCTCAAAGCGGCGGAAATTCCCTACTGAACCGCGCGCCGTCTCCGCAAAACGCCGTTCCGCCGCAAAAAAATTCGCGGACGGAACGGATGCCTTTCATCCAATCGAAGTCAATCCGCTTTTCGACAATCAGCGAAACCGCCGCAAAAAAAGCGCGCGACACATACGCCGCGCGCCGGCAAAACAAAACCGCACAACCCCTACTTGGAGTTTTCGGGATTTTCCGACTCTTCGGATTCCCCGCCATCCTGCGCCTCTTCGTCCTCTGAGTCTTCTTCCTCCACGTCGGGCATCGTATAGTAGTTCTGGTAGGATTTGTCGTAATAGTTGAGGCTGTATCCCGCAGCAGACCCCTGGCTGACCATATTCATTATGGCGCCGACGACCGGAACGTTCGAGACCATCAAACGGCGGACGTTCTTTTGAATCGCCTTGCGGGAGACCGAATTGAACTTCACGATGTAAATCACGCCGTCCACATAGGGCAGAAGCGCGATGGCGTCGCTTACGGCGCCAACCGGCGGGGAGTCGATAAAGACCTTGTCGTACTGTTCGCGGAATTTTGCTACCATCGAGACGAACTCCTCGCTGCTGAGAGCCTGCGTGGGATTCTGCGAGCGCTTTTCGCAGGGGAGGACGTCGAGATTCGGATAATAGTCTTTTATGACGCAGTCTTCGAGCGGCCTGCCGTCCTCGACATATCCGACTATGCCGTCGCGCGACTCGATTCCGAGCACCTTTGCCATTGCGGGCAGGCGGAGGTCGGCGTCGATTATTATGGTCTTTTCGCCGTGCATTGCGCACATCAGGGCAAGGTTGGTCACGACGAAAGACTTGCCCTCGGAGGGAGTCGTGGACGTAAACAGAAGAACTTTGGAATCTTTGGCGATGTTGTTTACTTTCAGCATCGAGTGCACGGAGCGGAACGCCTCGGTCGTCGCCCTGTCCGCATTCGACACCGCCACCTGCGCCTTCTGCGAGGAATTGAGCCTCCTGATTCTGGGAATGACGCCCAACAGCGGAAGCCCGACGACGGATTCGATGTCGTAGGCGCTCTTGGCCCTGTCGTCCATAAACGCAACTATGAAAGCCACCATGACGCCGCCGGCAAGCGCGCCCAATATGCCGAGGGCGATGTTCATCGGAATATTCGGGCGGACGGGGCGGATGCCGGGGGACGCCTTGTCGATTATGTTGGCGCCCTCGTTGATGAGGTTTACCTGCGCGAGGCGGACGTTCATCGAGGCGATAAACGCCGCGTGCATGCCCTCGGCAACCTGTTTTTCGCGCTCGATTGACTTGTAGACTATTGCCTTGCGGCCCAAATCGAGAATCTGCTCTTTCTTTTCAAGCAGCCTCTTTTGCGACTGCTCGTAATTTTGGCGCGCGGCCTCGTACGCCGCCTGAACCTTCTGCTCGGCGGACTCTATCGCCGAAGCGAGCTCTTTGTTTATCTGGTCGAGCGCCTTGCGGGCCTCTATCATGCGCGGGTGCTTTTCCTTGTAGCGCTTCTCGGCGGAGGCTACGAAAACCTGCTGGCTCGACTTGTCCGTGAGAAGTTTGCTTATCTGGGGGAGCTCCGCGATAAACGGAAGGTCGGCGAGGTCCTTGCCCTCGCGCTTGAACTCCTGCACGAGATTCCACTGGGTGGAGGCCGCGTCGTACGCGCGCTTGTCGGAGGTCAAAATAGTGTTGATGTCGCGCAGCTCGTTCCTGTCCACGTCGTCGAGGTTTTCGAGCGAGATGGCCTTGTACTGCTCTCGGTATTCGACGAGCCTCTTGTCGAGCTCCTTTACTTTCGCCTCCTGCTGGGAGACCTTTATGCGCAGCTCGTCTATGCTGTCGAGGATCTTCTGGACGCGCGTGTGGTGCGTATAGTTGAGATACTCCTGCGCGAAGAGATTTGCGATGGTAGCCGCCATGTCCGGGTCGGGGTGCTCGAATGCTATCCGGATTATCAGCGACATTCTCTCGGGAGCTATGGTGCGGTTTTCGGCGAGAAGCTCCTCTTCCGTCTTGCGCGGCCCGAGGGTGAACATGTCATTGAACGGCGCCATGAAGCGGACGATCTCATCCTCCTTCATTCGCGACTTAACCGCCCTTATGATTTCGTTGCTCTCGAGAATCTTGACCTGCGTGTTGAAGTCCTCGATGGTCAAAACCGTGTTGTTGCGGCTCCTGTCGGTTGAGCCGGGACCCTCGATTGCGACGTCGGAGTCGCGCAAAATCTGCACACGGGAAACCGACATGTAGATGGGGGTGACGCGCAAAGTGTAGAGTATGACGCCCGCGAGAATTATGAGGGCCGTGATGAGAATGTACGCCCATCTCTCGCGCAAAATCATCATGTAGTCGCGGAAAGTGCGGTTTGGCCTTTCGGGGGATCCCCCCTCGCCCTGTCCTCCGCCGTATCCGTAGCCATAGCCGTAGCCTCCGCCGCCGTATCCTCCGTACCCGCCGCCGTAGCCGTACCCGCCGTAGCCGCCCCCGTAGCCCGGGCCGTAGCCGTATGCGCCGTACGCGCCCGCGGCGTCGGATATTATCCTCTTCTTGATGACTCTCTTTACGGTCTTTTGTCCCGAATTGTCTTTGGGATCGGTGTTTTCCATAATCGAAAATTTTGCGTATGTGGATTGGTGTGTGCGGCGCGGGCGCGGCGGGGGCGCAGAGCCGCCGTCCCTCTGCGGGCGACGTTAGAACATCGCCTCGGGAACCTCTATCGTGTCGCCGTCGTAGACTTGGAAATCCTTGGCGTTCTTGTCGGACAGAATCGCCTTCAAGTCCACCTCAAAAACCTTTATTCCGCCGTCGGGCATTTTGCGCTTTATGTTGATTGACCTCTGGTTGGCTATGCGCGTGGTGCCCATTGCGCCGGCTATGGCGCGGGATAGCGTCATCTGCTCTTCGGGCGGGAAAATGACCTCCCCGGGCTTATTTACCTGCCCTATGACATATACGCGCTGCGGGGCGTACTCCCTTATGAAAAGGCTGACGTTGGCGCTCACGAGATAGTCCTTTTCGTAGAGCTCTTTGATTTTCGCCTGGGCGTCCTGAAGCGAAAGGCCGGCCACCTTCACGTTGTTTATGAGCGGAAGAACGATTTCGCCGTTGGCGCTTATCCTGCACAAAGTGTCCATGTCCTGTTCCTGGAACACGCGCATTTCCAGCACGTCCAGCGGCCTTAGCTTGTAGGATATCTCCTTTTGCGCGAAAGCCGCCGCAGGCAGCGCGCACGCAAGCGCAAGCGCGATTTTTCCCAAAATGTTAATCATATAAAATGCGAGTATTTTAAATCCTCCGACAATTTCAACAGTTTTTTAAGTTTATTTGGAGCCGCGGCGGAACCCGCCGCCCGCGCGAGGGTCGATACGGGCGCCCAAGATTCGGCGCGGCGTTGGAAAAAAACGTTGAAAATTGTCCGCGCCGGCCTACTCTGTTAAGGGAAAAATCAGATATGGAAAGAGACTCTATCCTGCAACAAGCCGCAAACGAGGCGAGGGGTTTGGCTATCGACGCGATAGCCGCCCGCGCGTCCGGACACCTCGGGCTGCCGTTGGGCTGCGCCGAAATAGGGGCGGCGCTCTTCGGGGAAATCCTAAAATGCGACCCCGCCCGCCCCCAATGGCCCGATCGCGACAGGTTCATACTCAGCGCCGGGCACGGCAGCATGTTTCTCTATTCCTGGCTGCATATCTCCGGCTACGGGATTTCCGCCGAAGACCTCGCGAATTTCAGAAAGAAGGGCTCCAAGACCCCCGGCCACCCCGAATACGGCGAGACCGAGGGCGTGGAGACGACGACCGGTCCGCTCGGTCAGGGCATAGGCAACGCCGTCGGCATGGCGATTTCCGAAAAGATGGCCGAAGCGCGCTTCAACACGCCCTCCCAAAAGATATTTTCGCACAAAATCTGGTGCCTTGCCGGCGACGGCTGCATGCAGGAGGGCATATCCGCAGAGGCCGCGGCGATCGCGGGCGTAATGAAGCTCGGCAACCTCGTGCTGATGTACGACTCCAACGGCGTCACCCTCGACGCCGACGCCTCCAAGACGATGTCCGAAGACACCGCAATGCGGTTCGAATCCTACGGTTGGGAAGTCTCGAAGTGCGACGGGCACGACATTCCCGCGGTGCGCAAAACGCTGCTTGCCGCCAGGGACTCGACGTCCGACAAGCCCAAGCTCGTGATTTTCAAGACGGTGATAGCAAAGGGCATACCGGAAGTGGAAAACTCGGCGAAAGGCCACGGCGAGGGCGGCGCCAAATTCGCGGACGAAGCCAAGAAAAACCTCGGGCTGCCGGCGGAAAAATTCCGCGTGTCGGAGCAAACCCGCGAGTTCTTTGACGGCGTAAAAGCCGAACGCGCAAAAATTTCCGCCAAATGGGACGAACTTTTCGCAAAGTGGAAGGCCGACAATCCCGAAAAGGCCGCCGAACTTCAAGCGTGCATAACAAAAAAGGGGTCGGAATCGGCCGAAAAGCTCCTCGAGCTCGTCCCCGAATTTCCCGCCGGCGGCAAGAGCGCGACCCGCGCCTCGGGAGGCGCCGTGATGAACGCGCTCGCCCAAAAGCTGCCGTATATGGTGACCGGCGCCGCCGACCTCTTCGGCTCGACGAAAAACTACCTCAAAGGCATGGGCGATTTCTCGCCGGAAAACCGCGGCGGGCGCAACATCTGGTATGGAATCCGCGAGCACGCCATGGGCGCGATAACCAACGGAATCGCCTACTACGGCCTATTCGAGCCCTCCTGCGCGACATTCCTGACATTCGCGGGCTATATGATGGGCTCCGTCCGCGTGGCCGCGCTCTCGCGCCTGCGCCTGCAATACGTATTTACGCACGATTCCGTCGGCGTGGGCTACGACGGCCCAACCCACCAGCCCGTCGAGCTCGTCTCGATGCTGCGCTGCATTCCGCGCCTCGACGTGATGAGGCCCGCGGACGCCGAGGAATGCGCCGCCGCGGCGGAGCAGATAGAGAAGCTTTGCGGAATCAGAACCGTGCTGTGGGATGAACGCTGCACCACGATTTCCGCGCATACTGCGC
>CAJMOT010000014.1 GCA_905214995.1 uncultured bacterium
CCTCAACCGTTATCTTGTCGGCGAGCCCCCCGTACATCGCGTCCGCATTGTAAAAATAAGGAAAACGACGGCAAACGGCATCATAAATGCGGTTAATGAGGGGAGATTCAGGTGTTTCATGTAAAATTTCAAATGGAGGAGAATGTTTACAATGTCAAGATTATTTTGTCATATAAAATTCTTTTCCCGATTCCGTTTTTTTGCCGCCTTGCAAAAAATTTACCTCCTTCATCCGTTTTTTCTTTGTCCGCTCAGCTCGGCAGAACGCCTCCCGCACCCGTTTTCCGCGCCTTCGCTATGGATATGGAAAGGACTGCTCGAAAGACAAAAAAAGCGGCGGCGCAAACGCGCCTGCCGCCATGCGGGGTTCAATCCGATTTTTAGAGCGCCTTTACGCCTTCGCCGCGCTTTCGACGAGGGCGACAAAGCTGTCGGCTTTGAGGGCCGCGCCGCCAATGAGACCGCCGTCGATGTCTTTTTCGGCGAGCAGCGCGTCGGCGTTTTCAGGCTTCATCGAGCCGCCGTAGAGTATTTGCATTCCCTCGGCGACTTCCGAGCCGAAAGCGTCGGAGAGAATCTTGCGGATTGCCGCGTGGACTTCCTGCGCCATGGCGGGGGTTGCGGTCTTGCCGGTGCCTATCGCCCATACGGGTTCGTAGGCTATGACGACATTGGAGGCTTCGTCTTTTGTCAATCCTTCGAGGCCCTTGACGGTTTGTTCGGAAACGACGTCGAGCGTCTTGCCCGCCTCGCGCTCTTCGAGCTTTTCGCCGACGCAGAGGATGGGCTTCATGCCGTTGGCGAGAACCGCCTTGACCTTTTTATTGATTAGGCAGTTGCATTCTTTGAAGTACTCGCGGCGTTCGCTGTGCCCGAGTATCACGTAAGCGCAGCCGAACTCTTTGAGCATGTCGGCGGCGACTTCGCCGGTGAACGCGCCGCTCTTTTCAAAGTGCATGTTCTGCGCGCCGAGCTTTATCTCGGAGCCCGCGAGCGCTTTTGACGCCGCGTCTATTGCGGTAAAGGGAGGGCATACGGCAACGTCGACTTTCGTCTGCGAGCCGATTTTTTCCCTTATCGCGCCGATGAGGGCGGCCGCTTCGGCGGCCGTCTTGTTCATTTTCCAGTTGCCTGCTATGAAGTATTTGCGGGACATTTTTTATTCCTTTTTGCGTTTGAAATTATTTTCTGTCGAGGACGGCGACTCCGGGGAGCTCCTTGCCTTCGAGGAATTCCAGCGAGGCTCCGCCGCCCGTGGAGATGAACGTCACGTCCTTGGCGTATCCGCTCTTCTTGACAGCCTTGACGGAGTCTCCGCCGCCGACGATGCTGACGGCGTCGCTTTTGGCGACGGCTTCGGCGATGGCGAAAGTGCCGACCGCGCACGCTTTGATTTCAAAAATTCCCATGGGGCCGTTCCAGAGAATGGTCTTGCTCTTGGAAATTTCGCGCTTGTAGAGCTCGACGGTCTTGGGGCCGATGTCCACGCCCGACCAGCCGTCCTCGATGTCTTCCATTACTTTGAGCTCTCCGACGGTTCCGCCGGCGAAATCTATGGAGTTTGAAACGACGTTGTCAACGGGCAGTAGGAAGTTGACGCCCTTGGCTTTCGCCTTCTCGAGTGCAGCTTTGGCGAGGTCAACCTTGTCGGCTTCGACGAGGCTGCTGCCGACTTTCTTGCCCTGCGCGAGCGCAAAAGTGTACGCCATCGCGCCGCCGATGAGCATTGAGTCGCACTTGTCGAGGAGCGAGTCTATGACGGTGATTTTGTCGGAGACTTTCGCGCCGCCGAGAATGACGGTGAATGGACGGTCGGGATTTTCCGTCTTGGAGCCGAGAAATTCGAGCTCTTTTTCTATGAGCAGGCCGGCGACCTTGATCGGAAGGTATGCGGCGACTCCGGCGGTCGTTGCGTGCGCCCTGTGGGCGGTGCCGAAAGCGTCGTTTACGTAGGCTTCCGCGCCCGTGTCCTCCGCGAGCTTTTTGGCGAATTCGGGGTCGTTTTTCTTTTCCTCGGGGTAGAAGCGGGAATTTTCAAGGAGCACGACGTCTCCCGGCTTCATTGCCGCACACGCCTCCTTGACTTTCGGGCCGATGCAGTCGTCCACGAACGCGACGGGTTTGCCGAGCTTTTCGGAGAGCGCCTTCGCGACGGGCGCGAGCGAGAACTGGGTGTCCGCCTTGCTCTTCGGGCGTCCGAGGTGGCTTGTAAGCACGGCCATCGCGCCCTCGTCGATGAGGTATTTTATGGTCGGCAGAGCCGCGACGATGCGGGTGTCGTCGCTGATTTCGCCCTTGTTGTCGAAGGGAACGTTGAAGTCCACGCGCACGAAGACTTTTTTGCCTTTGAGGTTTACGTCCTTTATAGTCTTTATCTGTGACATATTTTTTGCGGTTGGTTTTTGTTGAAATTTTCACGCAATAATGCGCGCGCTCCGCCGAAATGCAAGATTTTTAAGCCGCGGGCGGGGCGGCGTTCCGCGGGGCGTGAAAATGCCGCCTCATGCCGCCCCGCCGGAGGCGTTCGCGGGGTCGGCCTCGGAAATTTTCTCCGTCATGGCGGCGGAGGCGAGTATCAGGCAGTAGGCGGCGAGCTCAAAGCCCTCCTCGTAGAGCTCGGCGTTTGAGACCTCGATAACGTGCTCAAATAGGTATCCCGTCCACAGCATGGCGCACGCCGCCGCCATAAGCGCTCCGCGCGCCGACATGAGAAAGCTAAGCGCAGTTTTCAAATAGTGTTTGAATTTCATGGCGGCGCCGATGAGGGCTGCGGAAAATCCGGCGACGAGCGTTATAATTCGCCCCTTTCCGTAGAGCATAAACACCGCGGCGGCGGGAAGGCCCATTTTGTCGAAATCGACCTCCCGCAATATGAACGCCCACATCAGCACCGCGAAAAACAGCGTTATCATGCGTTCACTTTCGCCGCCCTTCCGCAAAAGGGCGGTCACATAATATATAAATGCGCATGCCAACAGGACGGCTTGCAGTATTTCGAGCGCGCCCCCTTCCGAATAAACCCAGCCCGTTTCGCCGAATGCGAACACTGAAATAGCCGCTGAAACAAGAGTTATTGCGGATATTGAAAATGCGGACATAAGAAACGCCTTTGATTTAATTTTCATTTTTCAAAATTTTTTTCAAAGGCGTCGGCGACCTTGTCAAAAATGCCGAGAATTTCCCTGTCGCCCGTGATGAGGTGGAACATCGACGCTCCGATCGTTATCGCGGAGGCGATTTTGACGATTTCCGAACAGTCCGCGCCGTCGGCGGAGGGGGAATCCTCCTTTATGGCGCGCTCCATCTCGGAAAACAGGCTGTTGAACTCGGCGGCGTAGTCTCCCGACCAAATCGCCATGTTGGAGAAGTCCATGAGCATTTTGCGTTTGTCGGGGGACTTCAAGAGGGCGTTTTTTGACTGCCTGAGTATTTCGGCAGCCTTTTCGCGACCGCTCCTTTTGCCCTTGGGAGTCTTGTTGAAGTCTTTGAGAAAGGAGGACGTAAGGTTTCTTACGATCTCCATGAAAAGGGCGTCCTTGCTGCTGAAATGGTACGTTATCTGGCCGAGCGAAACGCCGGCGTCTTCGGCGATGTCGCGCACCGAAACCTGCGCATATCCCTTTTTGCCTATCAGCTTTTCGGCGGAGCGCAGTATTTTCTCCCGTGTGCCTGTTGTTTCCTTTTCGCGCGGTTCGTTCATTGCGGTTTTAGCTTGTACGTACGTGCTAAAATAGAATGTCCGCCTCCGTTTGTCTGTCAAACAAATTCGGAAAATTTTCGCGCTAAAAAACATCATTTTGCAAATCCGCTTGACGCGCCGGAGCCGGCGTTCCGGAAAAGTTGCGCGCAAAAAAATCCGCTTTCCGTTCAAATCGGAAAGCGGATTTCCGCCGCCGGAAGCGCGCCTTTTGCGCTTTTCGGCAAATCTTGAAATTCCCCATAACGGGCGCGCCGGATTTCGCGGGGCGCGGGCGGGAGTCGCGGAGGGGCAGGCGTCAGAGCAGGTTGTCGTCCGCCCGCCTGCCTCCGCCGTGCTTTGAGGGGGAGGATATTTCCATTTTCAGCGCGGAACCTGGACTTACGAGTTTGCCCGCCTCTATGTCGGCCTCCGTAATTTTTGCCATCAGAATCTCCTGCTTTTTGTACCCCCCTCGGGAGTGGTCGTAGGCGATGTAAAAATGGCCGTTGTGCTCGCATACCGACGGGTAGCTCGTCTGGCGCTCGTCGAGCAGAATTTTTTTGGGGAAGGTCTTTCCGTCGTCGTAGCTTATGAAAGCCGTCATGCAGTAGCGCGCCCCTCCCGGCCTGAAAGTTTTTCCGCCGGCGCCGCGGACTTCGCCGAACACCGGCTTTCCGTCCTTCATTTCCGCTATGGGAACGTCGTTTGCCACGAGTATCAGGTTGCCGGATTTCGCCCTGAAAAGCGCGGCTTTCGTGTCTATCGAAACTTTGAGCGGAAATCCGACCTCCCTCCACGTTTTCCCGCCGTCGCGCGATTCGAAGCCGGTGACGGGATCTCCCCCCTTCCGCCTCAGCGTGGAGAAGAGCGAGCCGTCTTTGCGCAATATTACGGACTGCTCGGCGAAAGTCGTCTTGGGGTCGCTCTTTTTCGAGTTTATGAGGCGCGAGGCGAATTCGATTTTGCCGTCGCGCGACTCTTTTATAAAGAACGCCCTTTGCGGGTTGCCGCCCATCGAAAACGTGTCGCCTGCGCGCAGAATCGACCCGTCCGGAAATACCGCGGGCTTCATCACGGAGGCGTTGTTTTTGCAGACGAGCCTCGGCGCCGACCAGCCGGCGGATTCGCTTTCGGGGTCGAGCATCACAAACTCCCAGGTGGCGGTCGGGCCGATTTGCCTGTCGCCCACGTCCATATTCCTGACGACCGTAAAGCGTATCTTTCCGTCGGCGTCCTTCCAGAGCAGCGGGTCGCTCGACGAGCCGTTGAGAACCTTCGAGGGGTCGAATACGAACGCTTCCTTCCAAGACTTTCCCCCGTCGGAGCTCGTCGAAACCACCGCGAATTGCGCGGCATGGTTTGTCTCGTTGGGCTGATGGGCGAATATTTTGTCTTTCGGGGAAAATCTCTCGCCGCCCTCGATTTGCTCGTTGCTGCCGAAATACGCCGCCCAGAGCCTGCCGCCGTCGGATGCCTCTATCGTGGGGCAACCCTGGAATATGCGCAGATTCATGCGGTACGGCGCCCTTCCTTTTTTGTTTATGATTTTTTGCAGGTACGGAGGGGTTTTCGCCGTTATGCCGTAGGGAAATTTTTGGGATATGTCGTCCGGCGGCGGCATTGAGACGTCGCCGACGATATCGGAGACATCGCCGCAAAAAGCGGCGGCGGCAAAAAACAGGATAGTTAGCGGACAAAACAGCTTTCTCATAAACCTACAATATTTTTTGCGCGCCGCAGCGTCAATGAAATTTCGCCGCGGGAACTGCCGCAAACGTTCCGGCGCGCGTCCTGCAATTTGCCGTTTGCGGGGTCGGGGAGGCGTTTTCGCTCCGGAAATCGGCTTGTCAAAATTCTCTCTTTGCAGCGCGCTCGCCGCAGGTTGGGCTCGGGGAAATTTTTGGCGGGCCGCGCGCGGCAAAGGGGAAATAAGGGGCAAAACGCGCCCCGTTTTTTTATTTCCACTGACTTGGCGCGACCGGGGAATTTTTCTTTTTGATGAAATTTTATTGCGTACCGCCAATAGGCGGCTGCACAGGATAGAATGCGCGCAAACGCGCGCCCGTTTTTGCAAGACCGCGACTTTATCGCGGGAGTTCAGGGGGATTCTTTTTTGCTTTATCGAATGCGGATAAACCGGCCGTTCGCATGGCGCAAGCGGCGTGTGCGCAAAAAAAGGCGCGCCGTGAAAGCGCGCCCGTTTTTGCGCCGGAGAATGCGCAGAGCATTCCGCGTTAAAGCGTTCCGCCCTTACTTGGCGATTACGCGGGCCATTTCCAAGACTTTGTTGGAGTAGCCCCATTCGTTGTCGTACCAGGAAACGACCTTGACGAAAGTCGGGTCGAGCTGGATGCCGGCTTTGGCGTCGAAGATGGAGGTCTTCGGGCAGTTGCGGAAGTCGGTGGAGACGACGGCTTCGTCGGTGTAGCCGAGTATGCCTTTGAGCTCGCCTTCGGAAGCTTCCTTCATGGCCTTGCAGATTTCCTCATAGGTGCATTCCTTGTTGAGCTCGACGGTGAGGTCTACGACCGAAACGTCGGAGGTGGGAACGCGCATGGACATGCCGGTGAGCTTGCCGTTGAGTTCGGGGAGAACCTTGCCGACTGCCTTTGCCGCGCCGGTGGAGGAGGGGATGATGTTTTCGAGGATTCCCCTGCCGCCTCTCCAGTCTTTCTTGGAGGGGCCGTCAACGGTCTTCTGGGTGGCGGTGGCGGCGTGGACGGTGGTCATGAGGCCGCGCTTGATGCCGAACTTGTCGTTGAGAACCTTAGAGATGGGGGCGAGGCAGTTCGTGGTGCAGGAAGCGTTGGAGATGATCTTCTGGCCCGCGTAGGACTTGTCGTTTACGCCGTAGACGAACATCGGGGTCGCGTCCTTGGAGGGAGCGGACATGATGACCTTCTTGGCGCCGGCCTTGAGGTGGGCGGAGGCGAGCTCTTCGGTGAGGAAGAAGCCGGTGGATTCGACGACGACATCGGCGGCGACTTCGTCCCACTTGAGGTTGGCGGGATCCTTTTCGGCGGTTATGCGGATTTTCTTGCCGTTGACGACGAGGAAGTTGCCGTCGACTTTTACATCGCCGTCAAACCTGCCGTGGACGGAGTCGAACTTGAGCATATAAGCCAAGTAGTCGGGGTCGAGGAGGTCGTTAATGCCGACGATCTCGATGTCGTTGGCAAAGTTTTCAATCGCCGCGCGGAAGACCATGCGGCCGATGCGGCCGAAACCGTTAATGCCTACTTTGATTGCCATTTTTATTCCTTTTTTTGGTTGATAAAAATCGTGTAAATGAAGCTGTCATTGTCGGAACTCGCGGCGGCGTTGCAACACTTTTTTTCGGAAAAAACTCCCGAAAGGCGGGCCCGGTCGAAAGTCCGAAGGGCGCGGAGATTGCGGCGGGCGCGCTTTTCGCCGCGGATTTTCGGAATTTCGGGCGTTTTTGCTTGCGAAAAGCCGGCGGATTCGGGAAATTTCAGAAAATTTTAACTATTTCCCGACGATGCCTTCCATGAGAGACGACAAAAATCCGATTGAGACGAAGTACAAGACCGACAAGTTCTTCGTCGGCGTCTACGCGCTCGTGGCGGCGATGGTGGTATTGCAGATTGCGATAATCGCGTGGGGGGCGGTCAGCTGAAATGTTTCAGGACGACGCGCTCTACTCTATCGCGATGTTCGCGGCCGCGGCGTGGCTCTTTCAAATGTGGGTTTGCGATCTGCGCGGGTTCGCGGCGGACGGAAAGGGGCGCAAGGGGGAATTTCCCGGGGCGAGGCCGGCGTCTCTTGGATTGTCCGCGGCCGGCGCGCTGTGCGGGCTGGTTTTGCTCGCTGGAATCACGGCGGCGGAAATAGCGTCGGGCGAAGTCGGGGAGCAGGCCAAAGTTTCGTTTTGGGCGCTGTTTTCGTGGATTGGGGCGGCATTTATAGAGGAGCTCGTATTCAGGGGGTACCTCGTCGTCGAAAATCGCGGCAGGGCCGCGCTCTGGGGGAGCGTTTTCGCTTTTTCCATGCTTTTCGCGCTGTGCCATCCGTTTTTCTGGGATTTTTCAGTCCCCGAGGGCGGGTCGATTTTCGACGGGGTTTTCAGCCTCGATTTCTCCGCAAAAGCTTTCCGCGACTCCGCAAACGTGTTCGCATCGTCGATCGTCTTTTACATATTGAGGTTTTGTCCGCAAAACGGAATGCGCTCCCTGATTCCGTGCGTTGCGGCGCACTTGGCTTACAACGTCGGCGTCTTCTGCGTCAAGGCGGCGCAGGGATTTGTCGTATGGACTTTCTGAAAAGGAATTTTCTGTTTTTGGCGCCGATGGCGGGCTATACCAACGGCGCATGCCGCAGGATTTTCCGCGAGTCCGGCGGCGCGGACGGCTGCGTGAGCGAATTCGTCTATTGCCGCGCCGTCCTGTCGGAAGCCGCCCGCGTGTTTGAAAAGATGGCTTTCGACGACGCCGAGCGCCCGTTCGGAATCCAAATATTCGGCTCCGACCCGCGCGAGATGGCCGACGCCGCGTCTCTCATAGAGGAAAGGCTTTCGCCGGATTTCATAGACGTGAATTTCGGCTGCCCCGCGCCGAACGCCGTCGGGGCGGGGGCGGGCAGCGCGCTTTTGCGGGACGTTCCGCGGATGTCGAAAATCGTCTCCGCAATGGCCGGCGCGCTCAAAAAGACCCCCGTCACCGCGAAGATGCGCTCGGGCTGGTCGCTCGGCGAGATCGCCGTTCCCCGCGCCGCGCTCGCATTGCAGGATGCGGGTGCTAAAATGATCACCCTCCACGGGCGAACGAAGTCGCAGGGGTATTCGGGCGATGCGGATTGGGATTTGATAGAGCGCACCGCGCGCGGCCTTTCGATTCCGCTAATCGGCAACGGGTCGGCGGAAAAGCTTTCCGCCGGCAGCCTGCGCGGCAGCGCGTGCGCTGGTTTTATGATAGGCAGGGCGGCGCTCGGGAACCCGTGGGTGTTTTTGAAGGTCAGGGGCGAAATCGAGGGCAGGGAATTTGCTCCCCCGACGCCCGCGGAGCGCGCGCGGCTTGCCCTGCGGTACGCGCGGCTTATGTGCGACGGCAGGGATTCCGGCGTCTCCCCCGAAAACGTAACCCATATAAAGAGCCAGACGATACGCTTTTTGAAGGGCGGGGCGGGTTTCAAAAAAGCGCGCGTCGAAATTTTAAAAATCAAAACTTTGGACGAATTGGAAAACATATTATGCGAATTTTTCTGAAAATGCTTTTTGTCCTCGCCGCGGCGGGGGCGGCGTTCGCCGAAGACGGCGGGACGGCGAAGGATTTCATAGAGAGGGGAGCTTCATTCTACGCCCGCGGAGACTACGCGGCCGCCAGGGAGCTCCTTTCGCAGGTTGAGCTCGACGGCTCGGCGGAGTCCGGAATGGCGGCGTTTTTCCTCGCCTCAATCGGCGCGAACGAGGGTTCTCCGGACGCCTTCAAGCTCTTCGAGTACGCGGCCGCCCATGCGCCCGGCGACATGAAAATTACCGCCGCAGTCCAGTGCGCGCGCATAGCGCTGCTGAACGGCAAGCCCGAAATCGCCGAAAAATCCCTCGCCGGATTCGCCGGAGGCGGGGCTTCGCCGGAGGTTGCGTGGTACTACTCTTCCGCCCTGTGGGGGCTCGGCAAAAAAGAGGAAGCCCTCAAGAATTTCCGCGGGCCGCTCGAAAGATCTTTCTCCGACCCCTCGGCGATAGGCGTTGACATTTTCATAGACGCGTGCATATCGAAAGACGCTTTCGCGGAGGCCGTCGACGCGGCGGGCTTGAAGCCGTCGAACGCCGCATCCGTCGCGCGCCTCGAAATTCTCGAAGGCAAAAAAATAACCCCCGCCCAGCCCGGACTCTCTCTCTTCTGCCAAATCGAAAAAATCGACCAAATCCGCGCGGGAGGTTCGGACGATTTCGACGCCGCAGCCCTCGAAGAGTCCCTCTCAAAATATTCGCGCGCTCCGTTCTCATGGCGCGCCGCCCTGATTTTGTCGGAGTACTACATCTCGAAAAAAGACTACGAAAAGGGCGCGGCTTTCGCAAAAACCGCGCAGTTTCTCGCGCCGCCGGAAATCGCCTATCAGGGCAGGCTTCTCATCGCCGAAGCCGACGCCCTGAGGCTCATGAAGAAATATTCCGAGGCCGACGCCGTGTATCTGAAAGTTGTCATGAACAAAAGGGCGCGCGGCGAGCTCGCCGCCGAAGCCGCGTACAAAACCGGCCTCAACTGGTTTGAGCAGGGGGAATGGGCGAAGGCCCACGCCTATTTTGAAAGGGTTTTCATATCGTATTTCAAATTCGAATACTGGGGCGCGCGCGCCTACTATTACGACGCCCAGGCGCTCTACTCACTCGGCCTGCGCCGCGACGCGAACGCCACCCTCATCGAATATTTCCGCCGCGCCTCAGACCGCGAATCCGAAATATACAAAAAGGCGCGGGAATACTATAATTCCATCTGATTTGTCGGCGGTTTTTTTTGCCTTTGGCGCGCAAAAAAATCGTAACGTCGAACAAAACGCCAATGCCGCACTCCGGCGCATTGGATCGCGAATATGCCCTGCCGCGAGGAAATGACGAGCGCATGCGGCGGGCAAATTGATTTCGCGCCATAACCGCGCGCCGATCGCATTATTCCATATTAATATTTTTTTGCTTGCCGGGCAGTTGGAACCTTTCCCAATTTGCGGGCGAAATCGGATTCCGATATGCCCGTGATTTTCTCGAATATCCGGAAATCGAAATTGGGCAGGGCGAGGGTCTGTTCGATTTCCTCCCGCGTTGCGGTTTCGAAAGCTTCGCGGGGATTGGGAAAATTCAGCCATTTGGGAAGCCGGATTTCCGAAAATTTCAAATTTGTCGGCTTGTCGAACATAAACGCGCAGGGCTCGCGCGTGTTAAAATATCCGCAGTGTCGGCTGCCGATGTTCCAGTTGCCGGAATTGCGGTTGCCGATATTGAAACTGCCGCTGTTCGCGAATCCGACATTGCAGCTTCCGCTGTTGTATGAGCCTTTGTTGCGGCTTCCGGTATTGGAGTGCCCGACGTTTTCGCAGCCGACGTTTCCGGTTCCGAAATTTCCGTCACCGACATTGTCCATGCCGGAATTGCGGTCGCCCGTGTTAAAATCCCCGCTGTTGAGAGAGCCCGTATTGCGGTTGCCCGTATTGAAATCCCCGACGTTGCAGTTGCCCGTGTTGCGGCTTCCGGTGTTTAAAACGCCGGTATTTGCGGAAGCCTTCGGCTGCGGAAACTCGCAGGCGGGCAGGGTAGAGATAAGGGCGTCGGTGACGTCCCTAATCAGCCTTATCCGGGCGCAGCACACCTGCTTTTCGACGCCCGCGCCCGTTCCGCGGCAGATTCCGCGCATTTCGACCTCGTAAATTCGCGCGCCTTCCGCATACCACATATTCCAGTATTTCGAGGCGTAATATCCGTCCGATAGCAGTCGGCTGTCCGGTATTTCCGGAAGCCACTTCCCGGGGATCCCGTCGCTTTCGGGCAGATAATCCGAATAGTCAAAACGGGTTGTCGGCGACCTTCCGTCGGCGCCTATAACCTTGTAATACTTTTCATCCATCGCGGGAAATTTTCCGAATATTCAACCGCATGTCAAAATCCGAATCCCGCGGCGCGACTTTTCCCATACGGCAAGAATCAGCGCGACGGTTCCGAAAGCCCGCAGCATATGCCGAATCGTCGGCTCCGGAATTGACGCCGCAGCGGTCGAACGCTATATTTTCACGCAGTCTAAAATTTCTGCCGTTTATCCGCTGGCTTATGCTGGAAAATTACCGCTTCCGTAGCGGCGTGCGATGTCGTCGCCCTTCCTTATTCGAGGAATATAGAACGTCGAATTGATTGCTTGATATATTCAATAAATTATTCAATAAATTAATGTATTCCATAATCAGTGTGTTACATTATTATTATTTTTGAAACCAGGTAATAGCTTAAAATTATAATTGCTATGAAAACGAGAATATTAGGGAAGCAAGGATTGGAAGTTTCGGAAGTAGGGCTTGGTTGCATGGGGTTTACGCAGAGTTATCCGCCTTATCCGCACAAGGAAGAAGCTATTGCCACGCTGAGGGATGCGGTAGAACTGGGGGTTACGTTCTTCGATACGGCAGAAGTTTACAGCGCGTTCAAGAATGAAGAACTGGTGGGCGAGGCTCTGGAGCCCGTTCGCGACAATGTGGTCATAGCCACGAAATTCGGCTATAATATGGCGGATATGCCCGACCTTAATGAGTCTGCCCGTCCCGTAAGCCTGTCGAGCAAGCCCGCCACAATACGCAAATCGGTGGAAGGGTCGCTCCGCCGTTTGCGCACCGACCGCATCGACCTCTATTATCAGCACCGGGTGGATCCCGACACGCCGATAGAGGAAGTGGCGGATACGGTTGCCTCGCTAATCAAGGAGGGCAAGGTATTGCATTGGGGCTTGTCGGAAGCCGCCCCTTCCACAGTCCGCCGCGCCCATGCCGTCTGTCCGCTTACGGCGGTGCAAAGCGAATATTCCATGTGGTACCGTCAAGCGGAAAAGGAACTGCTCCCTACGCTGGAGGAACTGGGGATAGGCTTCGTACCCTTCAGTCCTCTGGGGAAAGCAATGCTGACCGGACGTTTCGACCGCAACGCCACATTCGACAAAACGGATTTCCGCTCCGCTATCCCCCGCTTCCAACCGGAGAACCTGCAACACAATATAGCCTTAGTGGAGTATGTAGAGAAACTGGCTCTCCGGAAGAAAACGACTCCAGCCCGTATCGCCATCGGTTGGCTTTTGGCGCAGAAACCGTGGATCGTTCCCATTCCCGGCACGAAACGCATCGAACGCGTCAAGGAGAATATCGGAGGAGCGGACATTAGATTTACTGCGGAAGAACTTGCCGATATCCGCCGTCATCTGGACAGCATCGAAATAGTCGGAGCGCGTTATCCCGAAGACCAAGAGGCGCTGACCGGCAAATGAACAGGATTATGGGAATGAAAAGAATCATAATCGGCTTGGCAGCTTTGGCGTCAGGCATCATGCTTTATGCGCAGAAACCGGTAGACGTGCATACGCATATAATTCTTCCGGAATACAAGGAACTTTTGCGGCGACATGGGGCGGAATTGGAGGAAACTTTCCCGTTGCCCGATTGGGATGCGGAGAAGCATATCTCATTTATGGATAACGCCGGAATAGGCTGCGCCGTATTGACCATGCCTGCTCCGCAACCCTATTACGGCGACGTGGCGGAAACTGCCGCCTGCATCCGCCGGATCAATGAAGTTTCGGCGGAAATTAAGGCAAAATATCCCGGGCGTTTCAAGTTCTGCGCCTCGCTTCCTTTGCCTGACGTGGATGCAGCCATCCGTGAAGCTGTCTATGCCCTTGATACGTTAGGAGCAGACGGAATCAAGCTGGCGACCAACAGCCGCGGGCAATACTTGGGGGATAAGGAACTTGACCCTCTAATGGAGGTATTGGACGAACGCCATGCCGTGGTTATAATCCATCCGCACCGGCCGACTCCTTATTCGGAAAAAATCATCGGAACTACGCCGCTGGCAATGTACGAATATCCGGCGGAAACTACCCGTGCCATAGCAAATATGCTAGCACGAAATGTCTTAGTGCGTTATCCGAATGTGAAAGTGGTAGTTCCTCATTGCGGTTCCTTCCTGCCGCTTGCCATTCCGCGCATGAAATCTATTCTTCCGGCAATGCTGGGTAACGGGTATATGCGGCCTATCGACTGGGAGGGGAATCTGTCGCGGCTTTACTATGACCTGGCGGGCAATCCCACAGCGGAAGTCATCCGCGCTTTGCTTGCCATTACTTCGCCGGAACATATTCTTTACGGGTCCGATTACCCGTATCTGCCGGATAATGCGTTGCGGAACAACTTAGACAGGCTAAAGAATACGCTTGCCGCCGATAAGGAACTTTCGCAATACGCGGAAATGTTTATGAGGGACAATGCTTCCATGTTATTTAATATTAAATAAGAAGAATGTTTTAAACAAAGAGAGAATATGAAGAAGAACATTGGCCGCACGCTGGCATTGTATCCTACGCCCGCAACACTGGTGGGTGTGGAAGCAAACGGAAAGGTAAATTGGCTGCTTATTGCCCATGTGGGCATCATCGGGTACGACCGCATCATGCTGAGTATGCACAAGGCCCATTACAGCAATCAGGCAGTGAAAGCTGCGGGCAAAGTGTCCGTCAATATAGTGGACGAAGCCATGCTGGAACGTGCCGACTACATAGGCAGCGTCAGCGGGGCTAAGGTAGACAAATCGGGAGTTTTTGCCTGGCGCCCGGGTGAAGCCGGAACGCCTGTGATTGATGAAAGCCCGTTGGCAATGGAGTGTGAAGTGGTTGATAATTACGAAACGGATACGTTTGATAATTTCATCTGCAAAATCGCGAACACCTATGCCGAGGAAGATATTCTTAACGACAAGGGAAAACCGGACTATAACAAACTGAAACCCGTCCTCTTTGAAATGCCCAATTATACATACTTGCAGACGGGAGGCGAAATCGCCAAATGTATGACATTGGGAAAAGAATACAGACGAGAAGTTGAACAAGAATAAGAGAAGGATGGAAAAATGTCCGTCAGCTGCATTGATGGACGTTAATAAGCAGGGCGCAGTTCCGATAATCCAGTAGTTTAAAATGTGCGAGGGCGTTTTTTCCCCGTTTCAATGCCGATTACCGTATGCCGGAGCCATTTTAATTCTCCCATAAAATGGACTCCTAAAATTCGGGCTATCATGGCGGCGGAATCTATCCAATTATACCCTGAATCCTATAATCGTTTTATTTTGCCTTTTATTTTTCTCTTAAGTCCTCCCCTGAAAAATATTTCATTTTCGCGTGTTCCGATTGTATTGTTCAAGTTTAGGATGTTGAATCTGTTCACCCTACAAAAAAAACTGGGGAGGACTTTTTGCAATGCATGCAGCGTACTGAAAACGGTAATATTCTTAAGCGAATATTCAATGGATATGACTTTCTTGAAACCGTTTTCAATTCTTGCTCCCCCTACGACCTCATCAATAACGTATATATTCGAATACTTCCCGTTAGATTCTATACAGCAGATTATTTCCGGATTGATATATTTGAATTCAGTAGCGTTAATTTTTAACATATTCATCTTTATTCCCAATATTTCGATGTTAATTCCTGTAAAAATGGATTTCATATCATTAGAATACGTGTTTATGCACATTGCCGCCCTTCGGTCTTGAGAATACACCAGATAAGAGGAAAATTCAATTACATTGCTGATCCATACTTCTGGGAAAAGGTGTATCATTAATCTTTGCGCCATATGCCGCCAAAAAACACACCATCGGAACTGGCAGCCGCCTATGTCCGAATGTCAACCGACCATCAGAATTATTCGACCGATAATCAGATGGAGACCATATGCAAATATGCCAAACGCTTTAACTTGAAAATAGACGTAAGATTCTCGGACGACGGCAAAAGCGGAGTGACGATAGACAAGCGCGACGGGATAAAAAGCATGCTTGAATTAATCAAATCCGGGAAGGCCCGCTTCAAGCACATATTGGTGTATGACGTGAGCCGCTGGGGGCGTTTTCTTGATCCGGATGAGGCGGCATATTATGAGTTTGAATGCAAGCGAGCCGGAATAAAAGTGCACTATTGCGCGGAAATGTTTGAAAATGATGGGAGTTTCGCAGCCGACCTGTCAAAAATCGTGAAACGTAAGATGGCCCATGAAATGGTTCGCGAACTTTCGGCAAAAGTTCTTCAAGGGCAATGCAATTTAATCAGGCGAGGATACAAGCAGGGAGGATTTGCCGGATACGGATTGCGCCGCGCTCTGATAGATGAGAGGGGCAATTTCAAATGCATATTAAACCATGGAGAGCGGAAATCCATACAATCGGACAGAGTTGTACTGGTTCCCGGGCCGCCCGAGGAAATAAGGAATGTCAGGCGAATATATTCCATGTTTGTCGACAATGGTAAAAAAGAAGGCGAAATAGCCACAACGCTCAATTCCGAGGGAATACTTTCCGATCTCGGACGAAAATGGACTATAGGTACGATTCGCCAGATACTTACAAATGAGAAGTATATAGGGAATTACTTGTTCAACAAGGTATCGCGGCGTATTGAAATACAAAATCCATATTCCACAAAGCGCATAACAAGGAGAAATCCTCAGAAGGATTGGGTTCGCTATGAAGGCGGATTTGAAGCCATCATTGAAAAAGAACGATTTATACGCGTCCGAGAAATAATGGCTGAACGCTCAAAGAAGCTCTCGGACGAATATTTGCTGGAAAAGCTGCGCCAGCTGTATAGCAGGCATAAAATGATCAGCGGAGTTCTCATCAATGAAACCGTAGACATGCCTTCAAGCGCAGTTTATGCTCATAGGTTTGGAAGTCTTATAAGGGCTTACCATGCCGTCGGATATACTCCGGATAGGGACTACAGCTATATAGAGCTTAATCGCTTTGTCCGTAAGATGCATTCCGACATAATTGATTCAGTCTTGGCGCAGGCTCGAGAAAGAGGCCTGGATTTCGATGGATTTGACAGAATTATGATAAACGGCGAGATCTCGCTATCCGTTATTATAAGCAGGTGTCGCGCATCCCCCAACGGATTGACCTCTTGGATGCTTAAATTTGAAAGGCGAGACATTGCCGATTTTACAATAGCGGTGAGACTGAATCAGGATAATATCACCGTCAAAGACTATTATGTAATTTCCAAATATGACATGGATTTGTTTGACAAAAAACTCGGCGAAAAAAACGGGCTTTTGATGGATACATTCAGATACGACGATATTGAATGGTTCTATGCCATGTTTGAGCGAAAAGAACTGCAAGAGGAGGCCATATGAGAAAACACTGTGTAATAAAAATGGTAAATGTCGCGGATATACGTGTGATAAATTCAAGAAACCGGGAAGCGAAAAAATATGCGGAAATCAGGGAAAGCGTAAAAACTCTCGGACTTAAAACCCCGATTGTGGTCGCCCCGCGCCGCAATGAAGACGGAAAATTATACTATGATCTGGCCTGCGGAGAAGGCCGCCTTAACATATACAAAACCCAAGGAATGGAAAAAATCCCGGCAAGGGTAATAGATGCCGACGATGCAGATTTGTATATAATGAGCCTTGTCGAGAATTTTGCACGCAAGCAATATAATAAAACTGCGCTTCCCGCTGAAATACAGAGACTTTTAGAAGAGGGGTATTCCATTATGGAAATATCCCGAAAATTGGGAATACCGCAAAGCTATGCATCGGAAATCATAAAGTTGATAAGAAAAAATGAACATCAACTTTTAAAAGCGGTAATGAACGGAAGGCTTTCGATCGGGACTGCGGTATTGATATCTGAATGCAGCGGAGACGAAGAAATTCAAAGGGCTATAAGCGACGCCTATGAAAAGAAGGAAATAAAGGCGGGCGCCTTGAAATATATAAGTGCCATACTGAAGAACCGTTCTGACGGAACGTTGATGCGCAAACCCGTCGGGAACCAGCAAAAAGGACGGGCTTTCGTAGAGGAATGCAAGAGGAAGATTCAAGAAGGTGCAAGATATCTCCACAAAGCCGACATATACCAGAAAAATCTGGATTATATCAAAGGCGCCTTTTCAAAAATTTTGAAAGACGAGTGTTTCGTAAATCTGATGCATTCACAGGGAATGCATAACATCCCCAAAACTTTGGCGGAGACCGGATATGGAAGCAAATGATACAATCAAGGCGGGTTTTGACATTAGAGTTGTAACGGTAAAAGTTTCAAATCTGATTGAGACCGTTTCGCGTCCCAACTATAAAAAACTGGCATCATACCAGTCTATTCTTGCGTCGATAAAGGACGTCGGGATTCTGCAGCCGATTTCTATCTATCCCACAGGAGAAGCCGGCAAATATAAAATAGTTGAAGGCCATCTTCGCTATTATGCGGTCAAAGAGCTGGGGGAGAAAGAAATAGACTGTATTGTGGCCTATGACGACGAAAGATATACCCAGGAAGCCAAAGTTAATTACATCAACCCCATTCAGCGGGCAAAAATGTTCTCCAAGGCATTGAAAAGTGGAGTAGATATAAACCGGATGTCTTCGGCTTTGAATATAGAAAAAAAGAAAATTCTCATGGAAATCAGGGCTTCCGAGGGAATAGACAGTAGGACGCGGGAAATACTGAAAACGGCGCCAGTATCTACCGCGGTTTTGCGGGCGCTTGCAAAAGTTCGTCCGACACGCCAGATAGAAATTGCACAGTGCATGATAAACGCAAACAATTATACCATACATTTTGCAAGCGGACTTGTCATGTCGTCACCGCAGTCTCTAATGTATGAAGAAAAACGCCCCAAACCCAAGAATTATATTTCGGCGGATATCTTGAGCAGCATCTCCAAAGAACATTCAAACATGCAGGCAAAAATAATGGAAATTCGCTCCGAGTATAGGGAAAACGTCTGCGAGATGAAGATTCTCGCGTCATTCATTGAAAAAATCATGAACAATAACATATTGAGCGAATATCTGAAACGTAACTTCGAAAGCATACACCACGAATTTCAAAGAATTGTTCAAAATGAAATATTGGATGATTCAGAATCCGACGATTGTTGAAAATTCATTTACATAGTCATATATATTTATATACAATTTCACATAAATGAATGGCATAATAATTTACATCTAATAGCGAAAATTGTTTAGAATCACATGAAAAATGTTTTTTACAAATATATTCCAACTCACCAGTTGTAAGTAACCATACAAGATTTTTGGCTTTCGGGGTAGGGGGGCATAACTGGAATTTACATGAATGTGTATTCCGGAAAATAGTCGGGCTTTCGCAAAGCAATGCGGTGGGCAATATGCGCGCACCGGAAAATCCATAAAGCATTGTTGCATTCTTGGGAAGATTGTATTTATGCAAAGCTCTACGAAAAGCAGTTTCCCACTCAGAAAGCCTATCGTTGAAAATATAATCATAGTCTTTTTATTGTTTTTCAGTTATTTCATCAGAGTTGGTAGAAATTAAATATCCGCCGAAGTTCGTCCATGTTATCACCGCAATATTATTATCAGCAGCAAATTGTATAAATGTTTAGACTCGCCATTCCAATAAGATAAATTTTTCCACATTCTCTCCGGTTCTTTATCCCAAGTACATATTGCAATTACACCCCGAACACAGGGAATTTTTGACTTTTCCGCCATTTCATTTTTCTCTTTTGTCCATGCGGAAGGCATTCTTATCAAATAAGTAATTTCTTCTACCTTTGACTTTTTGCGCCAATCACTTCTTGAGGACTGTGTTTTGTCTAGTACTATGAACTAATTATCTGAAATTTTCCTCAATTCTAAACCAAATTTTGAATTGTAGGGAAAAATCGCTTGACTTCACCCCAAACCTCCTACAATTTAAAATTAGATTTTTAATTGTGGGAGTTTTATGTTTATAGAGCGCAATATAAAAGACACCTTTGAACGTATTAATTCATTCTTTCCCGTCGTATTGCTGATCGGGGCGCGCCAGGTTGGCAAAAGTACTTTTTTGCGTAAAATCGCGGAACCTAGGCGCAAATATGTTTCTTTGGATCCCCTCGACGTCCAAAAGCAGGCCCGAGAAGATCCGCGCCTATTTCTCTCAAACAACCCTGTTCCTGTTATTTTTGACGAGATACAGAATGTTCCAGAACTGCTTCCGTATATAAAGACCCTTGTTGACGAAGCTCGCATAACTTCGCCGGGAAAGGCTAAAGGAATGTTTTGGCTTACCGGTTCGCAACAATTCCATCTAATGAAGGGAGTTTCCGAATCTCTCGCGGGGCGCATCGGGATTTTGAATCTCTATGGGCTATCAAACGCGGAGATTGAGGGGCGTAGGTCTCAAATCTTTATCCCAGATATACAAAGCGCAAATGTGCCTGCGAAATCGCCTATAGAAGTCTTTGAGAGAATTTGGCGCGGTTCATATCCGGAAATTGCGACTGCCAATCCCGATGCGAATATGTGGTCGGCTTTCTTCCAGTCTTATATTCAAACCTACCTTATGCGCGATGTTCGCGTATTGACGCAGGTTGCGGACGAACATAAATTCTACGATTTTCTTAGGGCAGTTGCCGCACGAACGGGACAAATGTTGAATTACTCGAGCCTCGCACGCGACGCAGACATATCCCAACCTACTGCAAAAAGCTATTTGAGTATTTTGGAAACTTCGGGGATCGTAAAGTTGCTTTATCCATACTCTCGAAATAAAATTCGCAATATGGTTTCAACGCCCAAGCTTCATATGCTCGATACAGGGCTTGCGGCGTTTCTTACAGGCTGGACGTCTCCGAAAGTTCTGATGAACGGCGCAATGGCCGGGGCCTTTTTTGAGTCGTGGTGCGTTTCTGAAATTCTTAAAAGTTATGTAAATGCGGGAGAGTCTCCAAACTTTTATTATTATCGAGATAAGGACAAAAATGAAATAGATCTAGTGATTGAACGCGAAGGTAAAATATATCCCGTTGAATTTAAAAAGGCAGCGACAGTCTCGAATGCCGACGTAAGGTACTTTAATAAACTTTCAAACTTCAATATGCCGCTTGGCACAGGCGCATTAATAAGCCTCTATCCGGATGCAATCTTAATTAAAGAAAACGTTAAGGCTTTTCCGGCGTTCGCATTGTAGAAGCAACATTGAGAAACTGAGTTTAGTGCAGAGGACACGAGAAGCATAGCCATCGATATATAACGAGTATGTAATTTTGCGGAATAGTATAGATTTGCGGTTCCTTTTGCCGAATTTCCGTGAAGAACATTTTCTTTACCAGGTTTTCCTTGAGGAAAGAATCGTAGATTCATATGATTAGACATAATACATATTGTGCGACAATTTGATGCCTGGCTCGGTTGGAATGCTTTTTATGACACCCTTTGAATTCTTAAAATTGGCTTTATCCGTTGAATTTCCGTTAGAACCTGATTGCGTATTTGCAGAGTTCACGGCGTTGGACGGATGTGTATGAATAAACTTTTAAGATTACCGCGAATATCCAAAGAACCGTCAGTGACGCCAAAAATATTACGAGAATTTCGTTATCTATCATGCGGCTCATAAAGTTTGGTTTTTTGGAGACGGCGTTAATCACCATAAAATTGACCGATATCGTCCACAATGTAAATATGAGAGCCGAAAGCAGCCCCAGGTCGAAAAAACTCAGCGCGTTTATCACTTTTCCCGGCTTCGGCTTTATGTGGTCGCTAAAATAACTCAAATAAGCGAACGGCCCCACGAGTATTATGTCTGCGAATACCAGCGCAAGCGACGCGGCGACCTTATACGTATGCAAGAATGTGTTTCTTACAGTTTTGGAAACTTCCGGAAATTTCGCGGTAAGTCTTTTTAAATCATCTAATTCCGTTATATTAAAATAAATTATAGCCAACACGGATACGCAGACGAACGTCCAGAAAATGCGGTGCGTCATTCCCTCGACTTTAAAATCTTCCTTCTGCGCCTTCTTCATGCTATTCGGAGAGCAGCTTTTCCGCCGCCTCGATATCCTTAAAAGACATCGCCATCACTGGCTTGTCCCTAAACGGGCGCGTAAGAGCGTACATGTACTCGATATTGAGCCCTGCGGACGACGTCTTTTTCAGAATGGATAGCAGGGCTCCCGGCTTATCGTCAACCTCCACCGCGAGAACCTCGACGATTTTCGCGAAATATCCAGCGGATTTCAGGGCCTCGGCCGCTTTTTCGGGATCGTCCACTACGGCTCTTACAATGCCGTATTCCTTAGTTTCGGCTATGGTTATCGTCTCGAGGTTTACGCCGACATCGGCGACCGCCTTGCAGACGCCTTCTAGGTGTCCGGGCGTGTTTTCGAGGAATACGGATATTTGTTTAAGTCTCATGGCGTTTGAGATTGTTGGAGTTGTGGCGAGAGTCAAATTTTGCGGTTGTCCACCACGCGCTTCGCCTTGCCCTCGGAGCGCGGAATTTTGTTCGGCTGCACGATTTTGACTTCCACGCGGATGCCTACGATGTTGACTATCGACGCCTGAATCTTCTTGCGGAGCGCGTCGAGCTGCGAGACGCTGTCGCCGTAGCAGCTTTCGGCGACTTCCGCCTCGACAGTGACGGTGTCCAGATCCTTTTGGCGCTCTAAGATTATCCTGTAATTGGGGGTGCATTCCTCCACGCGCATTAACCCGACTTCGATCTGCGACGGGAATACATTTACGCCGCGAATGATAAACATGTCGTCGCTGCGCCTTCCGATTCTGCGTATCCTGCGGATGGTGCGCCCGCACGGGCACGGCATATTGATTATGGAGGTAATGTCGTGGGTGCGGTAGCGAAGAATCGGCATCGCCCTTTTGTTGAGGGTTGTGAGCACGAGTTCTCCCTCCTGCCCGTCAGGCAGGGGGGCGCCCGTCTCGGGGTCGACGATTTCCGGATAAAAATTGTCTTCGAGAATGTGCAGGCCGTTTTGTTCGCAGCATTCGCCCCCTACCCCGGGACCGGCGATTTCCGACAGCCCGTAGATGTCGAACGCGCGTATGTTCGTGTGCTTTTGCATGAACTGCCGCATGTGCTCCGACCACGGCTCCGCCCCGAATACGCCGATTTTGAGCGGGAGCTTTTTGAAATCCATGCCGTATTTGTTTTCGCCCTCCTCCACGAGGTGTATGAAGTAGCTGGGCGTGCAGGCTATGGCGGTGGCGCCGAAGTCGCGCATAATCATCAGCTGGCGTTCGGTGTTGCCGCCGGATGCGGGGATCACCGTGCATCCCATGCGCTCCGCGCCGCCGTGCAGCCCCAAACCGCCCGTAAAGAGCCCGTAGCCGAAGCAGACCTGCATGAAGTCTCCGCGCCTGACGCCGAACATTGCAAGGCATCTTAGCGCCGAGCTCGACCAGGCTTCCATGTCCTCCCTCGTGTATGCCACGACTATCGGTTTGCCCGTTGTGCCGCTCGAGGCGTGCAGGCGCACGATGTCTTTGGGATCCGCCGCGAACATTCCATAGGGATAGGTGTCGCGCAGGTCGCTCTTCTGGGTGAAGGGGAGCTTTGAGATGTCGTCTATCGACTTTATGTCGGAGGGCTTGACCCCGAGTTCGTCCATTCTGCCGCGGTGCAACGGCACGCGCTCGTAGGCGAGCTTCACTATTTCCGAGAGCCTCTGCGACTGTATGCGCCTAAGCTGTTCGCGCGGGAGGAAGTCCATGGCGCTTTCGGGATGGAAGTCGCCGTTGATGTCGTTCCAATTGTGCATGGCAAAAAACTATATTGAGTTTTCTCCGAGGACAAACGCGGCCTCGTTTGCCTCGCGCAGCTTTTGGGGGAAGAATTTCCCAATGACTTCGAGCCACTTTTCGCGCGGAATATCCAGCTTTTTTGAGAGCATTCCGAGGACTGCCACATTGACGGCTTTCGAGCTCTTGAGCTTGGAAAGATCTATCGAATTTGCCGAGAGCGTCACCCCGTCCGGAGCGAGGGAAGCCGCGTGGACGTCTGACCATTCGGGCGCGAGCGAGAGCAGGAAGTCTATCTTCTTTTCGGGTATCATGGGGCTCACGACTTTTTTGCCGAAGCGCACGTCGCTCGAAATCGAGCCGCCGCGCTGCGACATTCCGTGAACCTCCGCTTTTTTGACGTCGTAGCCGCACTCGAAGAGAAGCTCGCTCAAAATGAGGGAAGCTTTCAGCACGCCCATTCCGCCGAGCCCCGCTATCCTTACGTTTGTGATTTTGTCGCCCATATGCCTACTTTCCCGCCGCCTTTCTCTTGGCGATTTCCGCCGCCGCCAAAAGGCACGGCTGGCGCAATATTATCAGAGTGAGCTCGTCGGTCGCCAATTTATCTTCAAGATATTTTTGAAATTTTTCGCCCTCCGTGACGGGCTTGAAGACCGCGACGTTTTGCACGCCGATAGCCCTTGCCGCGTCCTCTATCGAGACCGCGTGCGCCGGCGAATGGTCGAGCTTCCTGCCCGTCCCGGGGTGTTCCTGCTGGCCCGTCATCGCCGTGGTGGAATTGTCCACGACTACGACAACATGCCCCGTCGGCGGCGGGTTGTATACCATCTCGAGCAGGCCGGTGAGCCCGCTGTGCATAAAAGTGCTGTCGCCGATGACGCTCACGACCTTGCGCGCCTGCGCCTCCGGCAGAACCTTCCTGAGCCCGAGCCCCATTCCGATCGAAGCGCCCATGCATATTTGCATGTCCATTCCGCTTATGGGCTTCATCGCGGCGAGCGTGTAGCAGCCGATGTCGCCCGCCACTATGCAGCCGAGGTTTACGAGGGGCTTGAAGCTGAACACGTGCGGGCAGCCGCTGCACAGCTGCGGAGGCTTGGACTTCACCGCGGGAACCTCGTATGAGAGGTCTCCGGCGAGCTGCGCGCGGACCCTGTCGACATTGAGCTCTCCGAACCGCCATTTTTCGTCCCGCGGCTCGACGCCGATTCCCGCCGCGCGGAGCCTGTCGGCGAGGTACGGGTCGCCCTCCTCGACGGCAACGCACCTCTTGTAGCCCTTGGCGAATTCCGCGATTTTTGCAAGCGGCAGGGGGTTGGAGAATCCGACTTTGAAAAATCCGGCCTCGGGCGCGGCCTCGCGCGCGTGCTGAAAGGCTACGCCGGACGAAATTATGCAAAGGTCTCTGGTTTTGCCCTCTATCGCGAGATTCGGCCCGCTCTCCTCGTTGAACTTTTGCATGTCGGCGAGTTTCGCGCGAAGGCGCGCGTGCGCGGGCTTTGCGTGGCCGGGGACCATGACGCGCGCGGGAATGTCGCGGACGAACTCCGCCTTCGGCAGCTTCGGCGCGGTTTCGGGAAATTCCACTATCGTGTTGCTGTGGGCTATGCGCGTTGTCGTCCGCAGCACGAACGGGATGCCCCATTTGCGGGAATACTCGAATGCGAGCTTTGTGAAGTCGTACGCCTCCTGCGAGTCGGCGGGTTCGAGGACGGGAAGCCCGCCTACGAACGCGAGCGAACGGGTGTCCTGCTCGTTCTGGCTGGAAGCCATGCCGGGGTCGTCGGCGACGACCGCCACCATTCCGCCCTGTATGCCGCTGTACGAAGCCGTAAAAAAGAGGTCCTGGGCGACGTTAAAGCCCACGTGCTTCATCGTCACGAGAGAATTGGAAGCGGCAAACGCCGCTCCGAGCGCGACTTCCGCCGCGACTTTTTCATTCGGGGCCCACTCGGCGCTTCCGCCGATGAGGGAAAAGTTCTCGAGAATTTCCGTAGACGGGGTTCCGGGGTATCCGACGCCGAGCGCGCACCCGGAGTGGAGCGCCCCGAGAGCTATCGCCTCGTTGCCGCTTAAAAGTTTTCTGTCAAGTCGGGACATAGTTTATCCTATAATGGCCTTTGCCGCCCCCAATTCAACATCATTTTGGGGTCACAGGAGATTTTTGGCGCATTTTTTTTCGAGAGCCGCCATTATCCTGCCGTGCGCCGACGGGTAGGAAAAATCCGGCATTTTGGCGAGCCATTCGTAGACCTCCGCCGCCCCCGCCCTGCCCATCAGCGGCGGAAGCGCCGCGAGCCTTCCGAGCGCGGCGACGATTTCGCCCGCCATCTTTTCAACCGCGATTTTCGCCCATTCAAACCCGCTCGACGACGACGAATATGTGGAGTCCTCCCGGGCGTAGTACTCGCGCGCGGAATCTTTGTAGAGTTTGGCGGAGTCGATCAGCAGTGTTTCGGTGCGCGGATAAAAGGAGGCCATGAGATTCCACGGCAGCGGCTGCGGGCCCGAGGAGCAATCCCCTCCCCCGCGGAAGTCGGAGCGCACGACCAGCGCCGGAATGTCCGCGAACTTGGCGAACATGAACTCCACTACCGTCCCGCTGTCGAGCTCCTGCCCGTCGTAGTTGAAGAGCGCCAAATCGCATTCGAGCAGGCTAAGGATGTCCTCGTCGCGGATTTTTTTCGGCTGGGATTTGCGCTGCTCGAAATTCTGTGGCAGCGCGCATCGGAATCCGCCGCCCGAGCGCGCGTATATCGCCTCGGCGAGCATCGCGTTGCCCGCGAGATCCTTGTGCGTGAAAAGCCCGCCGGCGAAGTATACGCTAAAAAAGTCTTTCTGTCCGTCCATTTTTCGTGTATTGCCGTTTAAAATTTTTCTTTATAGACGATTAGATTCAAAACGCTTCAAACACAACAGATTTTTGCAAAGAAGGCGCCATATGGAATACAAATTCAAAGCCGAAGTCAAACAGGTGCTCGACATAGTGATAAACTCGCTCTACACGGACAAAGAGATATTCGTCAGGGAGCTCGTTTCAAACGCCTCGGACGCGTCCGGAAAGCTGCGCTACCGGAAGCTCGCCAAAGACGAGCCCGTTCCGGAAGATGCGCTCAAAATATCCATAACGCTCGACGAAAAGGAGAACGTTTTTTCCATCGAGGACTTCGGAATCGGCATGACGGGCGAAGAGCTCGTTGAGAACCTCGGCACCATAGCCCATTCGGGCTCGAAATCGTTTGTCGAGGCGGTAAAGGCGGCAAAGGGAAATCTCTCGGAGGGTCTGATAGGGCAGTTCGGCGTGGGATTTTACAGCGTGTTCATGGTCTCCGACCGCGTAGACGTCTACACCGCGGGCGAGGACGGCAAGGGCCACCATTGGAGCTGCGACGGCTCGGAAAATTTCACAATAGAGGATTTTGACAAAAAGGAGCGCGGCACGAAAATCGTCGCCAGGCTCAAAAAGGAATGCGACGAATTTTCCAAGGTATGGCGCGTAAAGTCCATACTCGAAAAATACAGCGCGTACGTCGACTTCCCGATAGAGCTCAACGGCGAGAAAATCGGAACCCGCCGCGCGATATGGCTGAAATCCAAGTCGGAACTCAAGAAAGAGGACTACGACGAATTTTTCAAATTCCACACGCATTCCTCAGAGGAGCCGATCGACTGCCTGCACTTCAAGGCCGACGCGCCCGTCGAGCTCAACGCGCTCATATATATTCCCGCCGCAAACCCCGAACGCCTCGGCTTCGGCAAGACCGAGTGCGAAGTCTCGCTCTACTGCAAAAAGGTTCTCATCGACTCGCGCCCTGAGGGGCTTTTCCCCGAATGGATGCGCTTCGTAAAAGGCGTAATAGACTCCGCAGACATTCCGCTGAACATATCTCGCGAAAGCATGCAGGACTCCGCCCTCGTCCGCAAGCTCGGCAAGGTCGTGACAAAGAGGTTCCTGAAACGCCTCGCGGAAATCGCAAAGGGCGAGCCCGAAAAATACGCCAAATTCTTCAAAAATTTCGGCATGTTTATAAAGGAGGGCGCCGCGACGGACTTCGACAATCGCGAAGAGCTCTCCAAGCTCCTGCGCTTTGAATCGAGCGCGATGAAGGAAGGCGAGCTCGCGTCGCTCGACGATTACGTTTCTCGCATGAAGGACGGGCAGAAGGAGATATTTTACGCCGCGGCGCAGGACAGGGCGGCGATAGAAAGCGGCCCGTACTTGGAGGCGTTCGCCTCGCGCGGGCTGGAGGTTCTGTTCATGTACGAGCCCATCGACACGTTCCTCGCGGGCAATCTCGGCGAATTTTCCGGAAAACCTTTCGCGTCCATAGACTCCGCAGACATCTCGCTCTCTGAAACGCCGAAGGGCGCCGACGAATCGGGCGCCTTATCGAAAGAGGAGGCCGAAGAGCTCAAAAATTGGATAAAGGAAACCCTCGGCTCCGAAAAGGCTTCGGAGGTGCTGGCCTCCGGCCGCCTCGTGGATAGCCCCGCGGCGGCCCTCAACGCCGACAGCCTCACGCCGCAGATGCGCATGATGTTAAAGGCGATGAATCCGGACTCCAAAATGCCCGCGCCGATAATAAAATTCGAGATAAACCCGAAGAGCGAAGTCATAAAAAACCTCGATTCTTTGAGGAAGTCGAATCCCGACACGGCAAAACTTGTGCTCGACCAGCTCTACGACAACGCGCTGCTGGCTGCGGGGCTTCTCGAAAATCCGCGCACAATGGCAAAGCGGTTGAACGAAATTCTCGCAAAAGTCCGCGGGTAGGCTCGATTGCGCCTGTCTTTATTTGCGGCAAGCCCGTATAAATGCCGCCGCCGTTATTTATCCGATGGACGGAATGGTGTTATTTAACTCATATATGAATCGAATGCAAAAAGCGGCGAGATTTCTCGCCGCTTTTTCTCCGTTTCTTGCCCGCAATCCGCGCCAAGCCGCCTCTATGCCGGCCGCCGTTTGCCATCGCCGCGCGTTTTCACGGCGATTATATGCGCCGCGAGCCCCGAGGATATCGGCATTATCACGCGGTAGCCGGAGCGCTGGAAGGCGTCGCCTATCCGGTTCGACTGCGTGACGTTTTTCGAGAACCCGTCGGGCTCTATGTTTTGCGGGGACATAAACCATTCGAGGGCTTTTTCGGCGCGCGGCATGTAAGATTTATCGAGCAGCCCAGCCTCCGCCCCGAGCGCGAACGCCGCCGCGATCCCCGCCGTTCCAGAGCTTTCCGGAAGAGTCGCGGGGTCGTCCACAAAGCAATGCCAGCTCCCGTCGGGATTTTGAAACCGCGCCAGGTATTCCGCCCCGCCGGCAAACGCCTTTTTTATCTTTTCCGCCCCTTGGAGTCCGGCATTTTTGAGCGGCGATCTCCCGAGCGCGCGCAGGGTCTGCGCGAGGCCCAGCATATGCCACGCCGCCCCCCTGCCCCAGTTTTTGAGCCCGGGGTTTTGATTTGCCGGAGCGCGCTGGCAAATTCCGCCGTCCGGCTCGACCAGCCTGCCTATGCGGGCGAGAATTTCGTCGAGCGCGAACTGCGCGAGCTTCGGGTCGCCGCGCGATATCGCGATTTTCATGAGCGGATAGGCGTAGGTGTAGCACCCTTCCGTGGAAAGAAAACGCCTGTTTGCGGGCGTATTGGCGTTCTTTTTCATGCGCGGGGCCGCCCATTTCAGGAACATTTGCACCGCCTTGTGCTCCGGATACAGGGACGTTATCGCCACAAACGGCAGAAAATCCTCCTCCGAATGGAACTTTCCGTTCTCGCAGAGATTCGAGAGCGGGTCGTTGAACACCGCGCCCCTTTCGTCGTCGAGGAAGAAATCCAGGTGCGCCCTGAGCGCGCTTTCGGCCTCCGCGTCTCCGGATTCGGCGAGCTCCCGCAGCCCCTCCGTCTGGCAGCC
>CAJMOT010000015.1 GCA_905214995.1 uncultured bacterium
AGAATAGAAAACAGTAAATGCTTGCCCAAGGCGCTTAAACGGATTTTAAGAAAGAGATAATGAAATACAAAACGTCTATAAGAATCAACATTTACCATTTAATTATATGTATTGTGTGGCTATTACTTGGAATAGCAATCGCATACATTTTTTACGAATTACAGCCTACAACAAAAATAGGTTTTTTGGGAATGAAGATAAAAAGAGACTTACAGCCATTCCCAGACTTTATAAAAGGTTTTTTGATTATATATTACATTAGCGGTTGTGTAATGTGGACGCTATACTGGAAGCTTTTTAATGAACACGAACGGCTAAGAATTGAAAAAGACGAGAAAAAAAAGCGCGATATAATCGCGCCTATTTTCTCGATTTAAAGATTGAAATTGCAATCAAACTTACCCCACCAACTATAATAGCGGTTCGCAAAGTTTTCGGTATTTGATTGGGAGTAGAATTTTTTTCATATTCCGCCATAGCAAGATATTTATCTACTTCATTTCTATCATTGAAGTAATCCCAAACCCCAACGCCGACAGCTACAACGCCAACAACAGCAGGATAAAACCACGCTACCCCAATAACCCAAATAATTTCATAGAACTATTTGCGCCCCTTTCTATTTGCCGGTTTTCTTGCGGCGGATTTTTTGGCCGGTTTTTTGGCCGAGTTTTTGATTTCGGACTTGGTGATTCTGCCGTATGCGTAGACTGTGAACTTGTATTGTTTAACGAGCTTCCGAGATTTCGGGAAATTCGCGGACATTTCCGCCGTATCGAACACGCGGACGAGGCCGGAACGCTTTTGAGGAACGCGGCGCGCCATAATCAGAACTTTCTCCCGAACTGTTTGAAGCCGGAAAATTTCAGCGAATAGTCCGACAATATGACAATTTTAGGTTTGTTTTGTTCGGCTTCGAGGGCGGCGCGGGCGGCTTTTTCGGCGGCGGCGGCTTCCTCTTTTGCTTTTGCGGCGGCTTTTAGCTCGTCGATATATTTTTTGTCGATTGCCATATTAGGATACCTTTCTGCGGAAAAAAGCCTTGCCGATTAGGGCGAGCGCGCCGCCTACGATAGCGGAGCCGCCCACGACGACGGGCGAGAGGTTTGGAGCGGCGGAATCGGTGACGCCCTTTACAAAGCTTGCGCCCGCGCATATGTCCTCAACGGTTTCGGTTTTGAGATTGCCGTTTTCGTCGTAGAGGTCTTGCATAGCCGCGCAACCGGAGAGCCAGAAGCCGCCGAGGAAGAGCGCGAACGCGACGAATATGAACGCCAATTCGTGCTTAGTTTTTTGAAGAAGTTTTATCATATTTAGCCCTTTGTTCTAATAGGTAAATTCGCTTGTCAAATTCGCGGAAAGTTTTCATTTCCGCCCAAATTTCCGCGCAGGTTTTGTTTAAGTTTTCGATTGCCTCCGAAAGCCGCGCGTCCGTGCTTTCGAGGCGCGAGAACCGCCCGTAGAGCCAGCCGAGCGCGGGGAATACCACGACGCTTATAATCTCCGCCCAAGTCACAAAGCATATATCGCAAATTTGACATAGTACGATGAGCCGCGAACGTCGAGAGTTGCGCCAGCCGTTCCGGCGTCGTTGGATTCCATATGCGATATGTATTCCGCTCGGAAAGTTTCCGAGTTGACCGCTGAATGCAAAGAAATATCCGTTGCGCCTACGCCGCTAACCGTCACAGTATTCTTTACCGCATAGCTTATGGGCAGAGTAGGCGGCCCGTTCACTACGTCGCCCGCATTGCCATAGTCAGTGATATGATTATGAGCAGGGACGGGAACGGCGGGATTGTTTGAGCCGCTTTTAGTGTTTGCGGCGGCGGAATCCGACGCGCCGCGCAAAGAGGCGTCGCGCAAGTCGGGGAGAGTTTCCGCGCCGAGAATCGTTTTTAAGCGGGGATATTTTGCGGCGTCGAAAGCGGAGCCGTCGCATTCGAGCCATCCGAAAGGAAGAGAGCCCACGAAAGCGCGGATTTCACCGGTGATTGCGCCGCCGGAGGGCGCGGGGAATATTTGCGGAAAGCCGTTCATTTAAAAAGGATATAGCCGAGTTTCACGTCGGAATTTATGCCGTTAAAAACGTACTGAGCGGAGCCGGAGAGCCCGATTTTTTCGTTGGGCATAAGGCGTATGCCGTGCGTTTGATAGTAAAGGCAAAATTCCATCGTAGAGGCCACTGGATAAGAGGAATTGCCTGCGAGAGAACCGTCCGCCGCGCCGCGTTTGAAACAGTAATCAATCATGGGAGCGTCGAAACTCGCAACCGCCGTTCCGCGGGAACCGCCGGAGACGTAAACAATATCGCTTCCGACGTTTTCGATAATCGCGTATCGGCGGATTGAATCCTCCGAGAGAATCGCGCCTTTCGTCGAATATCCGAAAGAACCGAACGGCGATGCGTTCGACGCCTCCGAGCTTTCAAACAGTCCGTATCGGTAAGGCACAAGGGGGACGTCGACGGTTTCGACAGTGCCGACGACTTGCGCGCTCTTGTCGTCCACGTCTCCGAATCCCGCCAAGAGGAGGACGGTTTCGGCGGCGTTCGTGTGGTTGAAGATTGAAACTTTGTTATAAGTAAATCCTCCGAGAACCTCCGCGACTTTCGGAAACGCGCGGCCTACCATATTGAGAAGCCAGCCGGAAGAGCCGTACTGAATGCCGCTTTTGACAAAGACTTCTTCGCCGTTGTCAAAAGACACGGCAAAGCCCGAATCCGGAATATCGACGGCAAGAAGCTTGTCGCCGTGAACGTCAATATCCGTCTGTCCCTTAGCGGGGACGACCCGCACAAATTCTTTTAATGAAAATTTCATTTCGCGTATTTTGTGAATAGGTAAACACAGCCGACGACCGCCGCCGCGCCGCCGACGAATTTCAAGAAACTCAAAAGGTTTTCCTGCGACGTTAGCGCGCTTTCCTGTTGGGAAACGCGGGCGTTATCCAAAAGGGCGGTAGTGCCCGAAAGCGCGAACTGATTCTGTTGAGCAGTCCACGAGGTGAGCAGAGAGGCGACTTCCTCAACCGCGCTTTTCACAACGTCGAAAGCCCCGCCGTCGGTGATATTGACAGTCGCGCCGTTATCGGCGGCTACGGCGTGACCGCCCGCTTTCTGCCCCGTGACAATTTCCGAATCCTGCGCGGTAATCGAATTGTCATAAGTCGTCTGCGAACTTTCCGAATCGCTGAATCCAAATGCGGAAGCCATAAGTCAAAGATACTTTTGATATCTAACGTTTGAAATTTCCCAACCGAAGCGGCGGGCGTTCCAAAGCATTCCCTTTCGGGGAGAATCAAACGCGATTGCGTCGCAATCCATTTCGCGCGCCTTGTCTTCAAGCCACTTGTAAACCGCCCCGCCGTCGGTGTCGGTTGAAACGGCAAGCGCGTTTATGAAGAAAACGCGCCTGCCGCCAACCGCAACAACCAAACAAAGAGCGATGCCGCAAGGCTCGCCGTCTTTATAGAATCCGATTTTGGCGCATTTCGCTACGGCTTCGGCGGCGTTGAAAGTCGCGTCGTTGAGCGGAAGAAGCTTTATAAATTGTTCAAACCCCTCAACCGACGAAATGGAACTTGCCCGAATCATTTTTTTCGGAGAACGACAAAGAGAACGAGAGCCAGAGCCGCGACGCCCGCGACCGCTCCGATAACGCCCGCCGCGCTCGACTTGTCGCCGAATTGGACGTTTTTTGAAGTGTCGGCAAATAGGCTTGCGGAACTGCTCGCCGAACTCGACGAAGACGGAGATATGCCCATAGGGAAAGCCATTACTTTATAACCTTTATTAACAGCAAGAGGAGGACGGCGCCGCCCCCGACGAGGAGGGCGGTTTTTACAATGCCGGCCGACCTTTCGCCGGCAATCGTCTTTTCGGCATTGGCCGTCTCATACGCGTTAAGCGTAGTTTCCTTAACCGCGCTCGAAATGTCCTGTACGCCCGTCATTACGTTTTGAGCCGTGTCCGTCGTAGAGGATAAGAATCCCAAACCGTCCGAGACGGTTTCGGTCACGCCGTCCCATATGCCGGTAAACCAGTCCATAGGTTAAAGACCCTTGTACTCTTCAAGCAGGAGGGTGAGCGCGCCCGCCGTCTTGGTGACGTATTCCAACTCGAACGAATTGGCCGCGCGCAAGTCGAGAATGTCGCTGAATCTGTCGGTTTCGTCAAACGGCACCGTAAGCCAATTCGCGATTACGTTGAGCCCGTGCATAAAGCAATAATCTTTATATTCGACGAGATTCCTGAACTCGCGAATAGTCAGGCCGTCAACCTTGACTTTCGCGCCGTCGATGCAACCCGCGCCGCCTATTGCGTGTATGCGCGTATAAGCCGTGCGTTGGAGCGTCGAAGTCATGGGGGAGCCCGCCGAATCGTTCGGCAAAGTCTGCGACGAGTGCCAAATCAAATTGGGCATTTTCGCGGGGATATTCGCGTCCGGAAGAACGATATACTCGCGCCCCACCTGAACATTGATTGCGCTCGACGCCGAAGACGTGATGTCAAATTCTACGGTAAACGATGTTGCGCCGCACTTGGGATACATATGCCATGCGAATATATCCTCACCGTTGGGAGTGCGGCGTTGCGGCTCCGCGAAGTATATTACAAGCCTTGCGGACTTGTCGCCTTCCGCGCTTCCAAAGCGCGTTTCAATCCCGTGCGCCTGATTTATCCCGATTAGGTATGAGGCCAGCGCATAATGCCTTATCTGCGTGCCGTTGACTTTGAGGCGGATATTTTTTATCCGCTTTTCGACCTCCGCCGCCGTCATAGCGGTAGTGCCGTCGGATATATCGAGCCATATCCCGTAATAAGTCGCGCCAAGCGGCAGATTGAGCGAGCCGGTGCCAGAGGGCTGAACGCCGTTCGGAGTGGGAAGATTCTGTTGAATACGCATAGTTTGAAACTTATAGTTAAAATTGCTATTTCGCGGAGGCGACGATGTCGCTTGCGACGTTGTATATTACCATTCCGGCGAATATTCCGAGGCCGGAAGCCAAGAGGATTTTCCAGTTTTTCATGTTAGCCCGCTATTTTGTCGTAGATTGAAATCGCGACATTATTTCCCCATTTCCGATAGGCGAAAGCCGCGCCCGCGCCCAGAAGCGCGGAAGTTATGAATGTCGAAATCAGAAGCTTTTTCATACGTTTATATGTACCCCTTTTTATTGAGAAGAATCAGCGCGTAGCCGCCTATGAATGCGCCCACCGCTGCCGTTATTATCGTTTGAACTTTCATACGCCCATATATTATATCAAAATTTTAACGCTAAATCGAAAGTTTTTGAATTTTTCCCGTCTCAAACGGTTTTTTGTGGATAAAGCAAAAACGCGGAAGCCGCGGCGAGAGAGAGAAAATTTCTTCGCCGGTTTCCTCTATTAAAATTCGCGCGTCCGACGCCGAACACCGAAAGACAAAGTAGGTATGATTGAGCGTCGCCTTTCGGGAAATGTTATCTTTTTGACAAGATAGGCGGACGGCTTCGCCAGCCGCCATCGCGCAAAGGCGCAATTCCTCATTCTCGCGCGTTTCTATTGCGCGTTTTTCGAGCCGTTCAAGCCGCCGAGCGTCGCGCTCACGCGCCGCCGCTTCTATTTGCCGGATACGCTCGACGACAGACAGGCGGGCGGGGTTTTCACACCCCGCGCCGCCCTTTACACAAAGAGCGGTTGACATTGTATGCCTCCGTCAATCGCCCTACTTACAACTAACTACCCTTTGACAAAAAATACTGTCTATTTCCTCAACCCTTATATCGAGATATTCCAGTTCGCCATACGAATAAGCCCGTAAATACTCCCCAGCAAGACGAGACCCGCGCGACAACTGCACATCTACAAAAAAAACGGCGTCAAAAGCAGCGCGGAGTTCCTTCCGAATACTCAACAGCACATCATAACTAAGCGTGCCCCTAAAAATTTTCAGCAAACGGAAAAGTTCGGAGTTAATCTTATTAAGTTTTTCTAAGTCTTTTTTCATTTGTCTAAGTAGTTTATTGTTAGTATTTGCACTACTTAGACCTTGCCCAGATTACCCCCCATTCATAAGCCAGACCCTTTTTAATTTTTTAAGCCGCACTGATGAACTATTGTACGAAATTGGCAAATTTGAATTGGCAATAGAAGATATATTAAACAAAACCCGCGAATATCGAATAGAGTACGAAATTTTAAAGCGCAGACTTGAGCGGCTAAAGGAGTTGTTATTGGAGTGGCAGAATCTTGATAGCCGTACAAAGTCAAATGAGACTAGCACTACGGGATACGCTGTAATAAAATTTGCAAACGGCTTTAAGACCAAAAGGCCGGTTCAGCTTGAAAGGCTTTTTATAGAATCTCCTAACTCCCAACAGCCCGAAAATAACGATCCCCTCCGCGATTGCATGGACAAACTCCGCTCAGCAGCAAACGCCGTCTCTATACAAAATTTTATAACTGATATTGAGAAATAAAAAGCCGCCCAATGGACGGCTTTTAACCTATTATTGTTTATTTACTTACCACCTAAACCCTACTGAAGCGTTGATGTTATTATTGAGCTCGGAAGAGCGGATTTCCGCATTGTAGTTAACCCCTACATTCCACGATTTTGTAAGCTGGTAGTTAATTCCTATGCCTGCGACCACTGAGCTTCTATCTGTTTCATATGCTCTGAAGTGACTACGCCCCCAACCCATCATTTCGAAGCTCATATCATATTCATTGTCAGCAAACTCGTAAGCATACATCACTCTGGCGGAGATGTAGAGGCTTTCTATTGGTTGCCATGCCCCTTCTATACCTACTACTCCCTTAACGTTTGTGTAGTCCTTGCTATCTACCGCAAAGTTGAAGCTGCCACCAGTCTCGGAGAAAGAATCCTGCATGTTGTAGGTTATCATTGCTCCGATAAAGGGTTTTATTGCCACTGTATCTAAGATGTTATATGTATACCTTATGGCAGTGAAGCCGCCGATGGCATTGCCATCCCAATCAGTATTTATTTCTCCCGCGCTATCATTGCGTTTAAGCGTATTCATCGCGTGTCCGTAATATACCTCAGTAAACCAGTCAAATTGGTCGTAGAAATTTCAATCTACATATGCTGTAACCGCAATTATATCAGATTCTGCCTTGCCTGCGGCATCGTTGTCAATTTTGGAGAACCATCCTCCGACACCGCCACCTATGAGCAGCCTACCAAGTTTTTTATCCGCGTTTACCATTCCACCGTAGGTCTGATAATCAAAATCTCACGATGAGTGCTTGGTTCCCGCAGTTCCAAACCGATTTATGCTTCTTACGCTCAATTCTATGTAATCAGATGAGGATTTTTGGAAACGCTCAGGGAGTTTACCTTGAATTTGGTCTTCAGTAGATACCCAAGTATCACGTATTCTACCCGCCCTAAAGAAACTGTCCAAGTAAATATCCTCAGCCAGTGCTATTAAAAATTTCATTTAAAAAATCCTCAAAGCATGGGGTATCATACTTAAAATAGGACATATTCTAGCACGCATGTTATTCGCTTTCGCAAGGCGTGTTGCCAGTAGTGCTCTCCATCTTCAGGAAGAACTTCCAATATACTCTCTGCATATTGAGACAGCTTTTTTAGGGAGTCAAAGCCACAAAGCGGATCGTAGTAAAATTTCCCGTCCGGAGAAAAATCTAATACATCAGTATTCCTGCCGCACTCATTAGCCCAAGTGCTTATTTTTCCCAAAGTGCCGTCGCCTTTAAAATCAAATACGATTAGTGCCATTTTTCGCTCTTTGTCATCTGCCTTATAGCGGATTAAGTCGCGCAAAAGCACATTGCAAGAAGTAGTCTTTCCGCTGCCTGTTGAGCCTATAAAAATCGTGTGCTTGCAAAGCACATCCTCTGAGATCTCCACAGCTCCGCCATTAAATCCAATTCTTGCGACTATATCGTCTTTCATAAAAAGACGTATAAAGCGCTAAAAACTTTATAGAATTTCTTAGCAGTAATATTACGCCAAAGTTTTCGTCATACCCGAATATAAATATTGAGGATACAAATTATTACCTCTTTGCGCAAGATGGAGAAGATACGGAAGAGGCCGAAAATAACTTGGCAAAACAAGGCTTAAGCGTGCATGTTTCTAAATTTTTTGCTCCCGAACACAATATTCCGCCAGTATATGCCAATAGGCCGATAGGCAAATATCCCGCAGCGCCTGTGCAAAACAAAACGGGAACTCTTGAACGGAAATATATCGGAATTAATGCAAATCCACAGAGTGGTAAATCTAAGAGCAATATGCCTATTTAAAAGCCACTTGCAAGGCAGGGTTTACAGAATATAAAACCGAATCAGGCGCTTAACCCTCCAATTTTGTACAGGCCACAGGATAATAATAAATTGCAAGACTTAAGCAATGCGGGCAATAGGAATCCTCCGCCCGGCGATAGTAATCATTCAAGACCAGGCAGTGCAGGGCAAGCTCCAAAAGCGCGTGGATTCCCCGAAAGGGATCATTATCCGCCACAAAATACTGGTGGAGCAACACAGCCTCCAAGTAATGCGATTGGAAGGTCAGATTCAAATGAAATAGATAAACCCCAAACTCAATCAGGCAAGGATTCCAGAAATAAGGCTCCAAAGGATCCTCCATCCCCGGACGATTTTTGGGACAGATAGAAAATTTCCAGTCAAGATAGGAGACGCAGCGAAGTCTCGCTTAGTGAGAAAACATGCTTCTGAAATCTTCAAAGGAGTTTGTCATTTCATAGTCAACACCTGATTCCAAAGCTTCAAAATGGCGTTTCCCACAATGTATCTTCATGCGTTGCTCAAGCGCAAGTTGTTCTTCAAATAGAACTCCTTTAGTTTCCAAAACAAAGAATAGCTTTTTTTGTTTATATTCATCCTCAACTAATACCGCCCAATCAGGATTGTATGTTCCAAGCGGCGTATTGATTTTGAACCAATCCGGCAGTTTGACGTAAAGCTTTACTTTGTCATTTTTCTCCATTTCTTCGGCAAACCGCGATTCGACCGCCGAATCGTAAACGACATAATCGTAAACGCTCTTTTTAGATTCCAGCATCTTGTCTAAGTAGGAGTTTAATTCCTCCGAATCAAGAAGTTCCTGGGCGTAATACGAACTTATCTTGTGGTACTTTACACCGTCCACAATCATAGCTTTCATTTTCAGCTTTATGATTTTTAGGACATCTTCAATAAACTGTTGCGGATTGCGCTTAAAATCGTCTATACGCTTGCTGCGGACAAGAATTTCAACGATTGTCTTGCGCTTGAGGCTTGTTTCGGACTGCAGGAAGGAGACAATATCGGGTAGCGCCAGTTTTTCTCCGTCATTGAATTCTATTGAGGTGCGCTCATTTTTTGTGGAAATCTCGCCTCTATTTATGTCAAGTCCCGCCTTTGAATACACAAACTGAGTGTCTTTTACGCGCAAAGACTTCATAATTTCTTCCGACGCGTCTCCTACGAGTTTTGCTGTGTCAAAATTTACGCTGTAAATAGTCTTATTTTTTATCTTATCCCAAAGTTCCTTAAATTCGGGATCAAGATAGACCTGTTTATTTACCGATACCTTGCGCCTATTGTCTTTATTTTTTATATTCAGCTTGCCGGCAACTTTGCGAACCATAGCGATAATTTGCGGACGAATATTTTCAAATTCCGGCGGTATGTTTAGGCAATTGTTTCTCAAGTCTTGTTTTAAGAATTCTGTGACTTTGTCTTTATTGTCTATATAGCCGTATTGTCGCAAGTGCGCATAGAGTTTTTCGGACTGTTCCAGTCCAAGATAAGAAACTTCGCCATTCTCTGCCTTTACGGAAAGCGACGCAAAGAAGCCTTTTTCAATTACACCAAACTTTATACCTTGTTCCGCCTCGATTTCCGTCTGCAATTTTTTTGCAAAATCCGCGTAAGATTCGTTCGCCATAATAGTGAGGATATTTACGTTGTCCTCAAAGACGCGTTCTCCGTCCTGATTTACAGCAATGCGCAAACCGCGACCTATCTCTTGGCGCTTTTTGAGAGTGGAATCCGTCTCGTTTAGCGTGCAAATTTGAAATACATTTGGGTTATCCCAGCCTTCGCGCAAGGCCGAATGCGAGAATATGAATTTCAGTTTGCAATCGAAGGACAATAGCCATTCTTTATCCTTCATAATCGTATTGAATGCTGATTCGTCCTCCTTGCGCGAACTTGTGTCTTTTAAAATGTCTTTTCCGGAAGAATCCTTTTTCTTGCCGTCTATTGAAAAGTATCCGTTGTGGACTTCCTGTGCCGATGTTATTAAATCTACCTCTTTAAAGAGCGTATTGAAGCGCGGCAAATTGGCGGCTTTCAAATATTCCTCCTCAAACATTTTCGCAAATTTCCCTTTTATGGGATTGCCGCTTTCATCGTAGCTTCTGTAATTGGCAACTCTGTCTATAAAAAATAGGCTTAGAACTTTAATTCCCTTGGGGCGCAGGCGCTTTTCCTTTTCCAGATGTTCTTCTATTGTCTTTCTGATTTGAACACGCTGGTAAAAGTCTCTATTTACTTCGCCGACGGCAGTACCGAGCATTATTTCTTCGCCGTTTGAGAGCCTTATGAAGGCATCTTCCGAAGTGTTTATTTCGGAAATATACAGATTTTTATAAAGGTCTCTGCCGCCCGATACGTCATACAAATCCTGTCCGCTCTTTACGGTTTTGGATTTGCGCTTTACGCCGCCGTCTTTTGCGAGCGTATCAAGCTCTATCTTTGCGCTTATTTTCCCGTCTTTGTTTGAAGTTGAGATTAGCCTTACATAAGGGGTGTTGTTGCCGTCGTGAACTTCTATGCCCGCAACTTCAATTTGCTTTACAAGCTTTTGCTCGTAGGCGTCTATCGAATCGAGCCTGTAAACCATGTTGAATTTTTCGACGTGCGTTGCCGAATAGCGCAACTTAAAGAGCGGATTTAGCGACTGTATCGCTTCCTTGCTCTTGGCGGTTGTATCCACACTTTGCGGCTCGTCTATAATTACAATCGGGTTTGTGGCCTGAATCAGGCTTATGGGTTTTTCCCAATTAAGCTTTTCGGTTTCTCTGTGAATTAGGTTTGCTTTTGTTTCTTTATCTTTATCGCCCTCAAATGATTTTCTAAACGCGTCTATGTTGATAATCATTACTTGCAGGCTGTTGGAAGATGCAAAGTTTCTTATCCGTGTTGGCTTTGAGGAGTCGTATACAAAGGGGTCGAAGGCAACGTTATCATAGAGGCTTCTAAAGTGCTCCGTCATTATAGATATGGATTTCCACACACCCTCTTTTATGGCTATTGACGGTACAACAATGATAAATTTAGAAAATCCGTATGTTTTGTTTAGTTCAAATATCGTGCGCAAATATACATATGTTTTGCCCGTTCCTGTCTCCATCTCCACGGTGAAATCGTAGGGGGCAGTCAACTTTTCTTTGGGCGAAGGCGATATGCAGTTGCGCAACTGTACTTCATTTAGGTTTTCCAGTAGTTTTTCTTCAGATATTGCCAAATTGTTGCCTACGGCGTCTTCCGTTATCAAGACGCCGTTTTGCCTACCCGACAAATCAAAAGAGCAAGTAGAGCTAAAACTCTCCTGGCCTTTAAAGAGGTCAACCACCGCCGCAATCGCGTCTAACTGATACCCCAAGTCTGCGCTAAACTTTAACTTCATCTAACCAATCTCTGCGTAGTCTTTGTTTGTTGCTATGAATTCTTATTATATGGATTAGAAAACATGCCTTCTCTTAAATTCTTACAACATTGTTTTCTATTCGTGCTGCAAGCTCTCCTATAAATTCTTCCTCTTTCCCGCGCTCATACAGGGTTGTCACATGGTGGTTAAGGTCGAAATGCGGGGGGTGAGAATCGAAAAACTCTTTTTCGCATATAAAAAATACTTCTTTCCCCAAACCCTGCGCAAACCCGCCCTCATAATATGCGCCGAGGTTCCCGTAAGTTAAATCACATACCACAAATTTAGACTTTCTAATTTGCACTAAAATTTCATCGTCAATCTTATTGTTGTGGAGAGTTCTGTCTATCCTTACAGGCTCAAATCCCGCTTGCGTTATCGCAGGAGCTATCAAATCATCGTAAAATTCGTCGAGATCGCGTTCTCCTTCTTCGTGGATTTTACCATTTTTAACAGTCCATCGTGGAGATTTGCCAAACTTCATTGCAACAAAGCCCATGTTTGAGTCTCCAATATAACCTTTATAATACTCTAACCCTTTGGGTGTAAAACGCGCATTTATAATTTCATTAAAATTTTTAGTACCTTTAATCTCTCTCCTTTCAAAAGTAAGTTTTATATATTCTTTTTGTTCCAAGTATTCCAATAACATCTTTAATTCGTCGAAAGATCCTATTCCCAATATATCTATAACTACATCCAAATCATTAACATAAAATTCTTTTATAGGGAAAAGAGAATATGTCTTGGAATTTGAGTATATAAATCGTAGTAATTTTTTTGGCATTTCAGATGGTAATATATGCTTTTTTAGCATATCGCCTATTGAAAAGTAATTTTTTGAATCATCTTTTTCATCATCTGCACACAAGGTAATTATATCATCAGGCGAACTTGCGTTTTGGTGATAGTAGAGCCATTCCGCTATAAAGTGCCAAACATGCAATTTATCAAAATCTTCGAAAGGGTAATCTTTTAAAGCTTTTGCAGTTATCCTATATCCAGCTTGGAAAAATTCATCAGGGCTTCCATGATACAAATCAAAACTTATAAATAAATCTCCATTAGAGTTTTTTTCAATATCGCACTTATAGCCTGATAGAGGACAGTGTTTAATTTCATCGCTCATAAATCACTAAATAGCTCTGATGTTTGTTCGGCCCATTTGGCGGAGGGTTTGGAGGATGTTGGTCTTTATGTTGTCGTCGGCAAAGGACGAATCGCGAAAAATAAAGGTGGTTGTCTCCAAACGGTATTTTTCAAGCTCGCGCTCCTCCTTTTTATCTGTGGATTCCTCTTTCGGGAATTGGGCGTCGTGGTAGGCTATCATTGCCTTGCAAAAGTCCATATCCAAGTCGTCGTCAAGGCAGGCGTAGATAGAGCCGTAGCCGATGTCGTACATATATTTGCCCGCAAGCTCAACTTTTTGATACGGCGTATTGAGCGTGACGCCAAGCTTTAAGAAAAGCTCGTAAAGCAAGTCTTGCTGCGAGCGGTCAAGCTTGATGTTGGACAAACTCCGTTGCAGGCTTTCCTCGCTTAAATTGTCGGGGTTGGAGTCCCAGGGAATAAAGTTTGAAGTGTCCAGCTTAAAGACTTTAAAGCCCAAGTCGGGCTTTTGTTTTGCGGGGGTACCCAAATTAAGCTCGCCTTGCGTGGATTTTTCAGACTCCGCATATTCGGCCTCGATTTTTCTGATTACCCTGCGTATGCGCTCCTTGCCGATTTCACAGATGTTTTTATAGCCCGCTTTAAAGGCCTCAGTGTCTTTGCCGCAAGGTTCGGGCAACTGCACCATAATAAATTGCCTGTTGCCGCCGTCTTCCTTGTTTAACTCCATTACCGCATGAGCAGTCGTCGCCGACCCCGAAAAGAAATCAAGTATGATGTCGTCAGAAGACAAATTACCAATTCTCAGTATATCTGATATTAGTTCAAATGGTTTGGGATTAGAGAAAATCCGGTTACCTAACAAAGTTTTTAATTCATTTGTTCCATTTCCACTGCTGTATTCTGGTTTATACAGAATAGATTTTGGTTTCTTAGATGGGATATCTCCTATTTCTGGTCTTTGTTTTTTAAAGATAGAAATACCATTTACAGAACGTGATACAATTACATTGTATGGTTCTCGTAAGAATTTACTCTTACTCCATCTCCAAGACATATCTTTATCATTCGTTCTTGGATATATCTCAATATCTTCACCTGATTCTCTAGAGATTAAACAACGATTATCTTGTGTAATGTACAACGGAAAATACAAATTTGGTCTTTTTTCCCGCGGAGCGTTTACACCTGTAGACTTTAAACTAGCACCAATCTTAAATGGACCATAATTATCTGTATCCCAGTCAGTTATTTCATCATCTTGAATCAATAAAGACCCAGGCTTCATACTATCTTTATTAAAAGCAAAACATAGAGTATACTCATGTGTTCCAGCAAAGGCAAATTCGTCTTGATTCCCTTTTAAGTTCATTATGGTAGGAAGTAGCCCCACAAAATTCTCCTCGCCGAAAATTTCGTCGCAAATTTTGCGGAGGTTTGAGACTTCGTGGTCGTCTATGGATATGAATATTACGCCGTCGTCGCGCAAGAGGTTGCGTGCAAGCTTAAGGCGCGGATACATCATATTCAGCCAATTAGTGTGGTATCTGCCGCTTGTTTCGGTATTGGTTGTAATGCGCCGCCCGGATTCGTTTATTTGGCCGGTGAGTTCAAGGTAGTTTTGGATATTGTCGGCGTAGTCGTCGGGATACACAAATTCTTTGCCCGTATTGTATGGGGGGTCTATGTATATCATTTTGATTTTGCCGAAATAGGACTTTTGCAAAAGTTTTAGAACTTCGAGGTTGTCGCCTTCGATATATAAATTTTTTGTATTGTCCCAATTTACGGACTCTTTGGGGGCGGGGCGGAGTGTGCCGCTTGACGGGGTTAGGGCGGATTTTATGGCTTTGCGCTTGTCAGGCCAAGTGAAGTTGTAGCGCTCGAGCTTGTCGGACAGGTTTTTGTCTTCTCCGATTAGAATGGCGAGCTTTTCGAGGTCAATTCCACTCTCCGAGACGACTTCCGGCGCGACTCCTTTTAGCGCCTCCATCACCGCCCGCCTATTCACCTCCACCAAATCCAAACTCTTTCCATCCATTTTTTGCATATGCTGCACCATAAAATTTTTCTTTTTGATGTTTCAATAATATAATTCATAATCTGTAAATACATCAAATTCAAATGGTCGTATTATATTTTCAGTTTTCTCTAGAATAGATCTATCTACAATATTAATTTTGCTTATAAGATCTTTGTAGCTTTTTGATAACCAATCCATGTTCCAAATTCTCATATTATTGTCTAATACGCAGTTACAAATAGGTGTTTGAGCGATAATCTTAGATATACTAGGAGAATTTATAAAAATCCTTTGTAACCATACCTCTAACCAAGATATATATGGAATTCGTTCGAATCGTTTTAATATTTTTTCTGCAAGTAATTTTTTATATGATTCATCTTTCTTTTCTATTATAGCACTTATTATTGCAGCAATAGAAGGATAAGAAATCGGATTCTTTAGAGCGATATTTATCAACAGAGAAATAATTACGGTGTCATCATTTATAATTTTATCTTTTTTATTAATTACAACGTCATATAAGAGCTTTAAATATTTTTTTATTGTACCTGAATTTGAATGAATTAATGATATCCTATATATATAAAGTAGTGATTTTGGAATATAATTATCATTAAAATTAATATTTAGCAAATTATCTAATTTATCCTTTTTTACTGAAGTGCTTATTACATCATTTGAAATTAACGTTTTTTTTGCATTCAAACGTAAGCCTATGGTTTGTAAGGTTTTACTAATTTCAGATAGAATCAATTCTGCATCAACTGGAGTATGTGTAAAAATTCTATAGTCATCTCTATATCTTAATATTTTATAATCTAAGTGTTTCTTCCTTAATGAATAAAACACACAAACATCTAAGTATCCTAACAATATTTCTGCAATAAAGTCAGATATAATATTCCCTTGCGGAATTCCATGCGTTTCACCATATGACATAGATTGAAAAATTGTATCAATCTCATCACCTAGTTTATTTAATTTTTGCTTAGTCTTAATATTAAATTTAAGCTTTTTTGTATTATCCTTTCTATGTAGCGCCCAAACAATTGAATGAGTATAAATTGAGTCATAGAAAGTAGAAATGTCAGTATGAGACACATATTCAAATTCTAAGGAAAGTTCAATTGCTTTCTGTTCATTCCTACTCCACCATTCATTTATTTGCGTTGCATCGTGTTTTTTATTCCTAATATCAACGACAGGTATTCCTGTTGCTTCAATAAATTTACTGTATTTTTGAAATTTCTTAAATCTGTTTTTTATATATTCCCAATTATCATTGTCGGTTATCAGGTTGCACAAAACTAAATATACAGCTGGATTTATTATTTGTAATTGCCTCCAAGATAGCATTCCATCTTTATTTGAAATAAAATTATAATTTACGTTATTAACTGATTTTAAATTATTTAATTTATTCCCATTTATAATATCCTTTATGTTTTTAGTTTTTATTTTCTTTCTTAACAAATTTAGTATGGGTTCAAATTTAAAGTAATGTGGCAAATTTATTGTACAATAAGAATCGCCTTTTAGAAAGAACTTCCGCGCATCTCCACTTGAAAGTGAAAGTATATTTTTTTTAGATACAATCATTCTTCGTTAGTTATTAATATTATAGTGAAAATCTGAAATAAATATCTCCTGTTTGTGCGGCATGTTGTTTTTTTCTATATATTAAATCGGGTAATGTTATTCTATTTTCTAATACGTACACCAACTCTCTCCCATCCATTAAAAGTATATTAGGTCTTACTCTTGAATGAGCTTCTACACCATCTTCCGTAAATCCATTTATTGAAAGGAAGAGTCCAAGAGTGTTGTCCAACTTTCTATCTACCTTAGCTTTAAAAATATCCAGATCAGATGCCCCAATTGGTTTATTATGCCATTTACATTCAAATAAATAATCAATTTGTTCAAGGCAAAATGCGCCATCTATTTGTTCGCCAGTATTTTTAAAAGAAGCTTTTGGGTCTAGATCGAAAAGTAAAAACAGTTCTTTCATTAATCTTTCTAACCGGTATCCTTTCTCTTGACACCCACACGATGATAATATTCTTGAATAGTTGTCTTTTAATTCAGATAATTTTTCTCTTGTCCCGCAAAGTTTATCTACGTTTTCTTGCATTTTCTTTCTATTACATTTACGCAAGGAATACTTCTCTTCGTAGGATTTTACTAGATTTTTTAACTGATTGACAGCTTCTTGTGCTTGTCTAATTTTTGTTGTACTATCATCGAGTTTATTTAGATGAGAAAAATCTGTCATATTGGCAATTGTTATCATTAATTCTAGAAGAATATCAGCATATTCATTCTCATTTTTCCTTAGTAACCTTACCAGTGTTCTGGCAATATCTCTTTTGCTTTGATTAAAATCTATTAGTGCCAGAATTGATGGTATGGGTACTGAATTCATAATGAAGGTCTTCAAATCTTCTTTATACCAGTAGATATAACACAAAGCATTAATTAAAGAATTCAGCGCAATAGGGTTAATCTTTTTCATATTATTCTTCTTTTTAAACAATTCTCCAGTCTATTGCGAATATGATTTGTGATTTTACGGTCTTTTGTAAAGATTTTTCTGCGTTTTTTATTAGTTTATCGCGTTCGGCGTCTATGGCATCTTGCGCTTCAAATAGTTTGCGCCGCATATTCATGCGTTCGGTATCGAGCGTTTTTTGCTGACGTTGAAGTTCTATTTTTTCCTCAAGAGTGTGTGGTTGGCGGGAGGTCTTTTTCAGTTCCCGTATCTTTTTGTCCATCTCTTTCAGTTTGATTTCAAGGGCGTTTTTGCGGTCGTTGCTCCAACTTTCCAACTTTTCCACTTCGGCGTCAAAATTTTCAAGCAGTTTGCGGCGGTCGTTGCGCATGTTCTCGCCGATTTCATGGGCGAACATCTCCTGGATAAAATCAAACTCGCGCTGAATGTCGTAGGAAGTGCGACAATTCTGGTATATCTGGGCTATGCGCCGCTCGAAGTCGACACCGCTTTCTATGGCGCCCAAAACTTCGTCGCTTGCGCCAAAAACACCTTCAAAAAGTTTTAACTTTTTTTCGAGAATATCAAAAACCCGGCAGTCGGCCTCGTTATTTACGTTCAAAAAGTTTACGACAACGACATCGTACTTTTGCCCGTAGCGGTGGCAACGGCCTATGCGCTGTTCTATGCGCTGCGGATTCCACGGCAAATCGTAATTTACCACAAGCGAGCAAAACTGCAAATTTATCCCTTCGGCTGCGGCTTCGGTTGCTATCATAATTTGCGCATTATCCCCGAAAATGCTCGACAAGGGCTGTGCGCATGTCCGCCGTCTTAGAAGCTGTAACGCGGCTTGGGTTGTTGGTGCGCCAATTGTCATAAATCCTTTTGCTATCGGGGTCGGAATTTGTGCCGTTAAAAAGCATTATTTTATCTTTATACCCGTTTGCCGAAAGAAGCTCGCACAAATACTGCTGCGTGCGGCGCGACTCAGTGAAAACAATCGCCTTTCCCGCTGCTCCAAAGCTTTTTGCCATTTTAAACCCCTCTTTTAGGGCTATCAACAAAGCCTTCCCCTTGGAATTTTCCCGAATTGCAAGCGCGTGTGAAAGGTATATCTTTAAATCGGCAATTTCCGACTCTATTGCCTTGCGCTCTTGTGCGGTAAGTAGGGCAGGGGATTCGCAACCCTCAAAATCTTCATCTTCCGACTCGCCTTCGCCGTCCGCGTCGTCATCTCTTTCGCTATCGGAAGGTTCGGATAGGGCGTCAAAATTTTGATATTCGTCCGCCGTCTCAAAGTCGTTCTCTATGTTTATATCCCCGCATAGGGCGGAATCGGCTCTGAGCATGTCTTCGAGGCGGGTTATCAAACTTTCAAGAGTGCCCGCAATCGCGTAGCTTGACGACGCCAAAAGTTTGCGCAATATCATGGTCATGAGCTTGCGCCTGCTGTTGGGCAAGGCCTGGAGGGTCTCGCGGCGCAGATATTCGGAAACTTCGTTGTAAAGCAAGTCCTCCGCCTTGGTGGATTCAAATTTTTGTGTGTAGGCGTGCCGCTTTGTGTACTTTATATACTTTAAAACCTGTTTTCTCAGCGTGCGTTTGCAGACGTTTTGAAGGCGCTTGCGAAGCTCGGCAAAAGACGAGTCGCTCTCGTTTGCGATAAAAAGTTCGCGAAAGCTCTTTTCGTCGCCAAAAATATGGTCGTCTATCAGCCCGACAAGTCCGTATAACTCCATCAAATTATTTTGAAGGGGAGTGGCGGTAAGCAGTATTTTGGGCGCCGACGCGAGGGCGCGCTTTATTGCGGAGCCAATCTTGTTGCCGCTCTTATAAACATTGCGCAGGCGGTGGGCTTCGTCGATTACCGCAAAATCCCACGGCGTTTTGGAAAGGTATGTCTCTTTGTTACGGGCAAATGCGTAGGAAGTTATGACGATTTTGTCGGTGTCGAAAGGATTTAAATTTCCGCTTCTTATAGCGTCGTTAAAACTTTTTGCCTCCAAAATTACGGACGGCAACGCAAACTTCTCCTCAAGCTCTATCATCCATTGCTTGCGCAAATTAGCGGGCACTATAATCAATATCCTGCGCTTCTTCTCCGCCCACCTTTGCGCAATTAGAATCCCGGCCTCTATCGTTTTGCCAAGCCCGACTTCGTCGGCAAGCAGCGCTCCTTTTGAAAAAGGCGATCTAAATGCAAATACTGCGGCGTCCACCTGGTGCGGATTCAAGTCTATGTGCGAACCCATGAGGGCGGCCGCGATTCGCTCTATTGTCCCCATGGGGGCGCGCAGGGTGAGCTCGTTTGCAAAAAGTTGCGAATGGTAGTCTGTTATCATTAAATTTACTTAATGGTCAATATAAGTATTAAAAAATATTTTTATGAAAATTCAACAGGAATATTAAATCTCTAAAATATATCCTTCTTTTACTCCCAGCAAAAAGTGTTATATATTGCATATTTTCATAGAAAAAAGTGTATTGACATTACTGTTTTTTGCCCTTAGTTTAATGCAAATAATAAAATTACGGCCATGTACAGAGACAAGTTAGAAGATTTAATTGCCTGGAAAAATAATAAGAATCGTAAACCGTTAATTCTTAGGGGGGCCAGGCAAGTTGGGAAAACTTGGCTAATGAAAGAATTTGGCAAAAAGGCCTATAAGAAAACTGTATATGTAAACTTTGACAACGAGGACAATTTAAAGGAACTTTTTAAGCCCGACTTGAATGTGGCTCGAATCATATCGACTCTCGAAATTTTGGCGGGCGAAAAAATAAATCCGGACGACACATTAATAATCTTGGACGAAATCCAATCCGCCGAGAGAGGATTGAATTCTCTCAAATATTTCAATGAAGACGCGCCGCAATACCATATTATGGCAGCGGGATCGTTGCTTGGAATGTCGTTAAAACCAAACGAGTCATTTCCCGTCGGCAAAGTGAATTTCCTCACGTTGCGTCCGATGTCCTTTTACGAATTCCTTCAGGCCAATGGCAAAACCCAATATTTAGAAGCTCTAAAAAATGGGAATTGGGACGTGCTGAGAATGTTTCATGACAAGCTAATCGAGCTACTGAAATACTATATGCTTGTGGGAGGAATGCCTGCTGCTGTAAGCGAATTTGCTGACAGCCGAGATGTCTTTAAGGTCCGCCAAATTCAAAAGGATATAATAACTTCCTATGAGAGCGACTTCGCGAAACATGCGCCAGATAAGCATATCCCGCGAATCAGAATGGTTTGGCAAAACATTCCAAGTCAGTTGGCCAAAGAAAACAAGAAATTCATATATTCGGCAATTCGCAGCGGCGCCAGGGCTAAAGATTTTGAAGTTGCCATTCAATGGCTTGTTGACTGCGGATTGATTTTAAAGAATTACAACACGGAAACACCCCAGCTCCCACTATCTGCACACGAAAATATCGATATATTCAAATTGTATTTATTGGACATAGGCCTACTTGGAGCCCTCTCAAATCTTGACGCAAAAACCATTATAGAGGGAAATTCTCTCTTCGTTCAAACAAAAGGAGCCTTTGCCGAGCAATACGCAATGCAAGAATTGAGCCTAGATGATAATCCATGCGCATATTGGACAAATCCTACCGGAAATGCGGAAGTCGATTTTGTAAAACAAATATCTTCAGAAATATTTCCGGTGGAAGTAAAATCTGCCGACAACGTCAAGGCAAAGAGCCTGAACATATATCGCGAAAAATACTCGCCAAAGCTTGCGATTAGAGCGTCTCTTAAAAACTATGGCCTCGAAAATAATATTCTCAGCTTGCCTCTATATGCGCTTGGAAGCTTATCCAAATATTGCGAAGATAGAATTTCTGGAAAGCTATAATCGCGCTATAATTCCCAACGCGTATATTCGTATGGCATTTCGGGTTAACGCAATTAGTTGTAAAAAGCGTTAAACAATCTTCCATTCGGAAATTTGTCCCAAAAATTCTTGCAAAATAGACGCTTTTATATTCTATCCTAAAACAGCCCAATTAAATTCAAAAAAGTAACCTTGAATAAGCAGTGTTAAAAATTTTTCAAAGTCCACCATTTGGCGAATGGGCGAACCGCGTTAAATATGGCGGTTCGCTTTTTGCATTTCATAAGACAAAAGTGCGTGGGGGATTTTTTCAAGGAACAACGTGGATGGGCGCATTGCGAAGCAATCGCATCGATGGAGTTTTGTCCGTTTCAACGGTAGGCGTCCGTCCGAACTTTGTATGTTATAATGAACCTCTTTAAATGGGAGATTCGTTTTTTTTATTGAGGATGGTGAAGTGGATGGAAGTATTGGCGAAACTAATTTTCGTAGGGGGTTGTCTTTTCAATGGAAGCGCGCCTCTCATCGGCCCGTGCCGCCTCTATCTTCGGCCAAAATGGATTCGCTCGCTTGGTTGCGCTTCGCGCAATCCGCGGGCGCGAGGCGCGCAAACCCAAGCGGGGGAAAAGGCCTTGCGGCGGCTGCCTGCGCAATGCGCCCGTTCTCTCCATAGCCCCGATAAAAAACAAACCTCCCGCGCGGGGAGGTCTGTTGCAGTGCCGGAGCCGGTTCTGAAAAATTTCAAATATTTTCGTATTAGGAAGCCTTTTCCACGAGGCCGGCCTTGATTGCCTTGGCGCACACCCAGAGGCGTTTTACGGCTCCGCTGGCGGTGCGCACGCGGACTCTCTGGACGTTCGGCTTGAAAGTGCGCTTGTTCTGCTTGACGAGCTGCAAGCCTATGCCGCCGCTTTTTTTGCTCTGGCCCTTGTGGATGATTTTGCGCCCTTTAACGGGACGCTTTCCTGTTATTGCGCATACTCTTGACATGGTTGTTTCCCTTGTATGGTGAATTGTTTGTTTTAAATGTTCTTTTAGGCGCCGCATCTGCGCCCGCCGCCCGCGCCGCCCGCGTCGGAAATTTTTCCGCAACGCGGGCCGTTTTATGGTTTAAGCCGTAAAGACAATTTCATTTTTATTTGAAACGCAAACAAAAATTTAGCCGCGGCGGATTTTTTTGCGCGCTTCCGTCGGACATTTGGGTTGACGCGCAAGAGGGCGGCGCGTATTTTTGGGGATTATGAAGACGGTTTTGGCCTTTCTTGCGGCGTCTTTTGCGGGCGCCGCGCTCGCGGCGGGTTCCGCAAAAATAAAGAATTCCCACGCTGATCCGAAGTACGGAAAGCCTGTGGAATTTGCGAAAGTCGCCGGAACGAAAGGAACCATGGCGCTCGAAATTTCCGGCGGAAAGCTCTACGCGCTCGAAAACGGCGGCCTTTCGGCATACGACATATCCGATCCGAAATCTCCGAGGCTTTTGGGCTCCGTCGGCGGCATGGGCAATGTCCGCCAGCTTAAAGTCTCGGGAAATACGGCGTTCGTGACCTCGCGCCAGTGCGGGCTCTGGTCGGTGGACGTCTCCGACCCGTCGTCGCCGAAAATCCTGTCGCACTTCGACACCGCGGAGATGGCTACCGGCCTCGACGTCGCGGACGGCCTCGCGTTTGTCGGAAATCGCGTGTTCGGGGTCCAGTGCGTTGACGTGTCGGATCCGTCGAAGATGCGGCACGTTTCTTCGGCCGTCACGCAGGAGTCGCAGTCGGTATATTATAAGGACGGCATAGTGTACAGCGGCGACTGGGGCGCGGGGGAGATCACGGCGATAGATTTTTCCGATCCCGTCAATCCCAAGATCATTTCAAAGACCCGCCTCGACGGGTACGGCGACGGGGTGGAAGTTGACGGAAGCTTTTTGTACGCCTCCACGGGGCAGCACAGGAAGAGCGGCCCGCCCGAATTGCGGCACGGCGCCGGGCACGGGCTCGAGATTTTCGACATCTCGGACGGCAGGAATCCCAAAAGAATTTCCCGCGCGGAGTTCCCGAACATATACTTTGGCCCGTGCGATTTTTGGACGCCGCGCGTTTCGGGCGATTATTGTTTCGCCTCGGACACCGTAAACGGCGTGTTTGTGCTCGACATTTCCGACAAGTCCGCCCCGAAAATCGTTGGCAATTTCATTCTCCCGAAAGTCGCGCCCGACGACCCGTCTCTGAAAATTCCCTACAAGCGGATACTCGACCCTGAAATTCCCCAGGGCGACGCAGTGGCGTCCATCGCAGTCGGGGACGGGGCGCTGTATGTGGCGGGCAACTTTACGGGCATATATGTGGCGGAGTTCCCGGGAATTGCGAAGATTCGGGAGGAGCGTCCGGCGAAAGCCGCGGCGCGCCCGGGCGAGTATTCGCCAAAAATTCCGCGGGAGTTCGATTCTGCCGGAGCGGATCCCTCCAATCCCGTGCGCGCGGTCGCCGTAAACGGAGACTTCGCGTACGCCGCGGCGTCGCACAGGGGGGTTGAAATTTACGATCTTTCCGGCGGGAAAATCTCGCCTGCCGGCAGGATAGACTGCCGGTATGCCTCCGACGTGAAGGTCTCCGACGGCAGGCTCGCGGTCGCGCTCGGCTTTGACGGCGTCGGCATTTACGACATCTCCGGAAAGTTTGCGGCAAGCCCCAAGGAGATCGGGCGCATACCCGCGAATAAGGCGGGCGCGCCCTTCGTCCAAAACGTCTGGGCGTTCGACGGCTGCAAATTTATGGGCGTTTCGGGCGCGGGGATTTCCGTGGCGTTTTTCGACATATCGAATCCCGCCTCGCCGAAGAGGGTTTTTTCGCAGGCGGGCTCCCAGCTGCTCTACAATGATTACGGTTCCCGAAAGCTCGCGGCGGGCAGGTATTTCGCCCTCAACAGGCACTGCGGCGGGCGCATGATTTTCGACATGTCGGGCGCAAAACCCAAAACCGTCTTTTACGACGATCGCCCGCTATGCTCGCAGACGGGATCGGCGGCGGCGTTCGGCGGCAAAATTCTCACAATGTTCCGCGGGGGATACGCGGTGGACGATCCTGCCGCCCCCGTGGAGAACGGAAAATTGAAGCGCGAAAAATTCCCGGGCGGCGGCGCCCTGCCGGCAGTTTCGGGCGGATCGTCGGAGATGGAGCGCGCGGAATTTCCGCAGGGCTCCGACGAGGGGCTCGCGATGTTCGACGAAAACTCCAAGAGGCTTGCGGTGGCAAACAGGATAACCGGAAAGACGAGCCTCTACGATTTTTCCGACGCCAAAGCTCCCAAACTTATAGGCCGGTGGGCGCTGCCCTCAAACCCGGGGGTTCCGGATTTTTACAAGGGCAGGCTCGTCGTTCCGTGCGGGTACGCGGGATTGCTCATTGAGCGCAGGTAGCGGGGAATCGGCGCGCCCAAGCGCGCCGCGCGCTCCGCGCACGCCGCGGAAAATTTTGCGACGCCTCTAAAAGGAGAATCCCGCGTGCACGGAAAAGAACGGCGCGGCGTCGATCTCGTACTCTTCCGCCGAGCGCGAATTGCGGCGCATGTCGAGCTCCCGGTCGAAATTGCCGCCGACCGCCGCCGAGACGTACGCGCGCTCGGAAATATTGCAGGTCGCCCCGACCGAAAACTGGTAAAACGAGTCCGAAACGCTCCGGCGGGCCCCTTCGCGCTCTTCGAGCCTATAATATGAATTCCTGTATTCGAAAACCGCGTTCAGGACGAGCGAGTTGTCGCCGAATACGTCGTAGAGCAGCGCCGCTCCCGAGAATGTGCGCAGTTTGAGCCTGTCGGATATGTTCCAGTCTATGAAGGCGACCGGCAGCCCTATCCAGGTGTTGTCTACCCTCGAATAAGCTATCGCGCCGATGCCCGCCGTAAGGCTTTCGCAAAACGAATACGACGCCCCCGCGCCCGCGAACATCGAGCGCCCGCCCCAGAGCGATTCCCCGGCCTGCGCGCCGAAAGAGGCGCTCGCGATTCCGAACACCCCCCAACGCTCGTCGATTCTCGAGGCGTAAAACGCGAGGGCGGAGGTCTTATTCATTGAGGAAAACGGCGCGGCGTCGGAACTGAAGTCGTACCGGCTGTAAGTATAGTTGAGCGAGAGCGTCAGAAAGTGCCTGTCGGAATACGCCCCCTGAAATTTGACGTTGGCGGACGCCGAGTAGACCCCGAGGTCCCCGCCGAGGCCGTCCGACATGTCCGCCGGCAGCGAGAATTCCCCCGAGGCGTCGGCGCTCACGCCCATTTTCCATTGGGGGGCCAGTATGTTTATCGGCGTCGGCCCGGAAGTGAGCATCTGCGCGCCCGATTGGCACGCGGCGGCGAGCGCCGCGGCGCAGAGGAAAATCTTCAAATTTTTCATGGAGGTCTTTGTAGCGCGCTATGCGGGCGAAAATCAACCGAAATCGCGGCCGCCGGCGGTTTAGAGTCGCCACAAAACGTTTGACAAGCCCGCGCGCGCGGTTAATTTTCGCCTCTAATATTATGTCTTGGGAACGCTATAAGAAATACTACCTCGGGCTTGAAAATCTGGGGTTCGGTTTGGACGTCAGCAGAGTCGGTTTCGACGACGCTTTTTTGGCATCTATGCAGGAGCCCGCGAAAGAGGCGTTCGCCTCTATGGTCGCGCTCGAGGCCGGCGCCATCGCCAATCCCGACGAAAACAGAATGGTCGGCCACTATTGGCTCCGCGCGCCGGAGCTCGCGCCAACCCCCGAAATCAGGGCGGAGATTGAAGGCAACATCTCCAAGATAGAGGATTTTGCCAAAAAGGTCCACAGCGGCGAAATCGCGGGCGCGGACGGGAAATTTGAAAATATCCTCTGCATAGGCATAGGCGGCTCTGCGCTCGGGCCCGAGTTCGTCTCGGAGGCTTTGGGCTCTCCGAAGACGGACAAGATGAAAGCGTTCTTCCTCGACAACACCGACCCCGACGGATACGACCTCGTATTCGACAAGCTCGAAGGAAAGCTTGGCAGGACGCTCGCGATAGTCACCTCCAAGTCCGGCGGAACCCCCGAGCCGCGCAACGCGATGATAGAGGCGCAGGCGCGGTGGGAAAAAGCGGGGCTCGACTTCGCCCGCCATGCGGTCGTCACTACGGGGACGGGAAGCAAGCTTTACAACTACGCCAAGGAAAGGGGATTCGTCGAATTTTTCCCGATGTGGGACTGGGTGGGGGGCCGCACGAGCGAATTTGCGGCTGTCGGCCTTTTGCCTGCCGCCCTCCAGGGCATAGACATACGCGCCATGCTAAACGGCGCCGCCGGAATGGACGCCGCGACGAGGGTCGCCGACATGCTCAAAAACCCCTCGATGCTGCTTGCGCTCATGTGGTATAAATGCACTTCGGGCAAGGGGCTGAAAGACATGGTAATCCTTCCGTACAAGGACAGGCTGCTGCTCTTTTCGCGCTACCTCCAGCAGCTGATAATGGAGTCGTTGGGCAAGGAACTCGACCTCTCGGGCAAAAAGGTCGAGCAGGGCATTTCCGTCTACGGCAACAAGGGCTCCACCGACCAGCACGCCTATGTGCAGCAGCTGCGCGACGGCATAGACAACTTCTTCATCACTTTTATAGAGGTGCTCAAAGACAGGCGCGGCGACAGCCCCGAAGTCGCCTCCGGCGAGACCAGCGGCGATTACTTGCAGGCGTTTTTGCTCGGCACGCGCGAGGCGATCTCCGCCAAGGGCAGGGATTGCATCACCGTCACGGTTGACGACGTCACCCCGTTTTCCGTCGGCGCGCTCATCGCGCTCTACGACCGCGCTGTTGGTTTTTACGCCAGCCTTGTCGGCATAAACGCCTACCACCAGCCCGGCGTCGAGGCGGGCAAGAAGGCCGCGAGCTCCATATTGGCAGTCAAGGCGAAAATCGTCGCCGCCCTTGCCGACAGGGAGGTTTCGGTCGATGAAATTGCCCGCGAAATAAATCTTGAAAACGAAAAAGAAATAGTATTTAAACTACTAATGCATCTTGCTTCGAATCCGTCGACGGGCGTCGCCTCTTCCGGCGTCGGCTTCGATAGGAAATTTAGAAAAACCAAATAACGATTATTCTCTACTCCAAATATGAAAGCAGCATCCATCTCCCTCAAAATTTTGGCGATTCTCGCGGCGTGCTTCTGCGTCTACGCGTGGGTTGACACGCGCGGCAAGATAAGCGGCGCCGAAGAGCTCATGAAGGACGTGCCGGGCGCGACCCTTCAGGAGAAGTCCTCCAACATTCCGGGCATACTCTCCGAAAAGGCCAAGACCGAGAGCAGCAACAAGGCGTTCCGCGCCAGCGTGAGCTCGCTCGAAGCAAAGCTCAAGAGCGCGAATTCCGAGCTCGAAAGCGAGCGCGTCAAGAACGTCAAGGTAAACTCCGAGCTCACGAGCGCCAAGGCGCAAATCGCGACGCTCACCTCCGACGTCTCCAAGCTTAACGGGCAGGTTGCGCAGAAGAATTCCCTCATAGAGCAGTACACCAAGGAGCTCGCCGAAAAGAACGCGATGCTCGCCAACAACAACGAGACTGACGCCCTCAAAGAAAAGGTCGCCACTCTCGAAGCCCAGCTGAAGTCCAAGACCGACGAGCTCGCCGAAGCAAACAAAAAGGCAAAGCTCATGGAGATGGCGGAAGTCGTCGAAGTCATAGAAACCGACGCGAGCGGCAAAAAGGTAAAGAGGAAGGTCGTCAAGACCCCCTATATACCGACCGGAGACGTCGCCACCGTCGTCGCCGTCGACACCGTCAACGGCATGGTCAGCATCAACCGCGGTTCTAAGGCGGGCGTCAAGGAGTCCCAGAAAATCTTTCTCAAGCGCGAAGGCAAGCTCGTCTCCGAAATTCTCATAGCCGAGGCCGGCGACGACTTTTCCGTTGGCCTCATAAACCGCAATGTGGCGATTCCCGAAACCATCGAAGTCGGAGACCTCCTCGAGCTTGCGGCTCCCCAGCAGGCGGCCGACAATCCCGCTC
>CAJMOT010000016.1 GCA_905214995.1 uncultured bacterium
CAAGCCGGACGGCGGGTGAAAATCGGCGCCGCCCGCGAAAATCGGAGATTTTCGCGTTTGGAGGAATCCGGCCCGCATCTCAAATGGAAGATAAAATTTTCCGTTCCGCAGAGGAAGGCCTCTGCGGAATTTTTCGCTCGGGAGGAAGAGGCGGAGAAAAATGATCTTATGGAATTGTCATATATGAAAAATATTTGACTTTCACGTTATTTTCATTAGCGTAGCTTATATGAAATTCATCGGGTTGATTTCCGCCGTCGCACTATCCGCATCCGCGTTCGCGCAGACTTACGACGACATTTTCGACGGTTCAGTGGACAATAGCTGGAATGCCGTCGGCAACTGGTCCGCCGGCCTTCCCTCGGAATCGGATTCCGTCTATATAAATTATTCCGCCGAAAATTCGGGGCGGGTGCTTCTCGAAAACGACGTCACCGTAGGGGCTTTGACTTTCAACCACAGGCCGGCGAGTTGGGGGAGTTCCGGATTTTCGGGCAACTTCACCCTGAACGCTTCGTCGCTCGACATAATAGGCAATTCAGGGTCTTTTAGTTTCGGCGGAACGTTAAACGTATCAGGCAACATTTCGACGATTGCGATTATAAACGCGCGCTATATTCGCGCCGGCTCCATTTCTTTCGACGGGAGCGGGAATGTGGGAGTGGAGTATTCCGGCACGGGAACCGCAGACAACCAAAATCTCGTCGTCAGCGGAGTCGTATCTTTCAACCGCGGCGGTCAGATTGTTCTGACTGGCTCTTCGGGAGATTATTATACGACTTTCGGCGGCATAACGGGCAATGTCGGCAATTTGCAGGTGAAGAACAACGCCACCGCAGCCAACGCCTATCTGACGCTGAATGTCGCGGCGGGAAATTCCTATTCCTTCGGCGGCGAAGTTTCCAACAAGCACGATTATTGGGGCAGCGCCGCCGTGGAAAATAAAACCATCAACATATTCAAAACCGGCGCGGGGGCGCAGTATTTCACCAACTCCAACCGCGTGGAAATAACTTCCGCCACGGTCTCCGAAGGCGTCTTGGGAATGCGCGGAACCGTCGACGGCAAGCTTGCCCTCGACGGCGGCTTCTTCGCGGTCGGTTCCGGCGGAGTGTCGGCGGGTTCCGTGGAATGGACCTCGGGGGGATTCATATTCGATTCCGCCGCAATAGCCGGCGGCGACAAGATAACCGTGGGCGGCGCTTTTGAAAAATCGGGCGGCGAAAAAATCCTAATAGACTTCTCCGGTCTCGACGCCCTTGCCGAGGGCCTCATCGGTACGTCGAGCGAGCTCATTTCGGCCGGCGTCGTAGACGAAGCGGCGTTTGACAAGTCCGACGCGAATTCGGATTTCTCGGCGGTCAATCTGAAAAACGCCCTCGTCGATTTCTCGTGGGACGGCAACACCCTCGTCGCCGCTTTCTCGCAAGTCCCGGAACCCGCGTTTGTCGCGGCAATCCTCGGAGTTCTCGCATTGGGATTTGCCCTGCGCAGGAAGAGGTAGGCCCTCGGGGATTCCGGTAAATTCTCCGCGGGGCGCAATGCGCCGTTTGCGGAAAGTATGCGGAATGTCCCTTATCTTCTTGCGGCGCGTCCGGGCGGATGGCGGCTGAATTTCGGAAGTGATTCTGAATGGCAATCGCCGTTTGCAAAGGGGGAAATCCGTGAAAGTTCCGCCTGGCTCCTGTCCGCGATTGCCGCGCAATCGCGCCCTGCCGGATTTATCGGTGCGCATTGCCGGCACGCGCAATCGGGCTATCCTGCCTTTTCAAATTGCATTTTTTTGCGCGGGGTGGGATTGTCGGCCCGTTAATGTTGAAATTACGCCGGTACGCCGCGCTCCGCGATGCCCGTTGGACGCCGGCATTGCAAAAGGGAGAAAGGCAGCCGCCGTCGCCGAGGCGCGTTCCGCCGCGCAAATGAGTTCAATAATTAAGCCTCCGGCAACTTGTGCGCGAAAGGCGCGCGTTCGCCGGAGGCTTAAAACGCCGGAATCGAATGCGCCCGTTTTGCGCATCCGGCGCCGAAGTCATTCAATTATTCTTCGTCTTCAAAATCTTCCTCTTCGGAAGACTGGATATCGGAGCGCAGTATGTTCGCAGATCCTCCGCGGATGGCCTGCCCTATATTGTATGTCCTCTGGGTTTGCCCGTAGATTTTCAGGAGGCCGTTGCGGGATTCGTCGTCGCGCATGGAAGAATACCAGCTCACATGTCCGTCGGTGAAAGCCATGATGCCGCCTTCGCTCTTGAACACGCCGTCTACGGCGTCCCATGAGCCGTTGGGCTTGAGGCCGCGCGACCACACCAGCGGAGTTCCGGACGGCGCGTTCGGTTCGGTTCTGTTGGCGACTTCCCATGAGATCGGATAGGCCTTAAATTCGGGATTGAGCTGCGAGGAAGTCCCCACGCGATTGATCACGGAAATCGGCATGGGGGCGCCTTCGGCGGCTTTTTCGGCAACGGCAACGTCGAAGTCGAGAATCCACATCGTCGGTTCGTTCATGTCGCCGTACCTGGCGAGCTTTTCCGCCCAGCCGTAGATGTCCCTGGCGGCTATCATGCGCGATTTCGTGCCGGTTCTCGCGGCGGAAATCCACGCGTTAGATATGCTGCGGGCGGCGTTCTGAGCCTTTACCTGGTCGCCTTTGCCCATCACGGAACCCAAGTTCGGCATGATCAAGCTTGCGAGCACGCCGATGATTGCGATGACGATGAGCAGTTCAACGAGTGTGAAACCTTTTGATGTTTTTCTTGTATTCATAAAGCTATTGAGGGGGCAGTTTTCGTTTTGGTGAAACTATATTTGCAAAGAAATTTAAACAATTCAAGCCTTTTATTAAATGCGGGGATTCCATGCGGAAAACTGTTGGAAGCGCGCGCCAAACGGCGAATCGGATGCGGTTGCCCGCTCCGCATGGCCTTTTCCCCCGCCAAATTGGGATTTTGCCTCCGGCGCCGCCCTGCCGGAAAAACTGGCGCATTGCCCGGCGTCGTCGGCCATATGGAGATGGGCAGCCGCCGGTAAAAAAACTTGAAAATTCGGCGAAAACGGAGTTGAGTTTTGGGCAGATACTCACGCTTATGCCGGTCATGGGGATTTAGAGCAATGCCGCAGGAAGAAAAAGCCGCCGATGTCGCCCGCCGCGAAGAGGGCTATACGCTTTACGATCTGGTGAGCATGGCCGACGGCGCCGAGCTCGACAGGCTCGACGACGAAACGCTCCTGCGCACCAGCCCCCACATCCTGTCGGTCTTTCTCTCGCGCCTCGACGTAGACACCCAGCGGCAGATACTGCGCCGCTTTTCCCCCGAGCAGGTTTCGGAGATAGTCTCCGAGATGGATTCCGAGCAGTCCGCCGAGCTCGTCTCCGAAATGCGCGAGCACCGCGCGGTTTCCGTCCTCAACGAGATGGAGCCCGACGACGCCGCCGACATCGTGCGCGAGCTCGAGGACGACGACCGCGACAGGCTTTTGAAGGGGATGCAGAAGTCGCAGCCCGAGGCGGCGGAGGATGTCCTCGAGCTGCTCGAATACCCCGAGGATACCGCGGGCGCGATAATGAACCCGCACGTCGCCACCCTGCGCCCCGAGATGACGATAGACGAGGCCATAGGCGCGGTGCGCAAAATGCGCGACGAATACGAAAACATCTACTATCTGTACGTGGTCGACTCCGACGACGTGTTGCAGGGGGTGGTGTCGATGCGCGCGCTGCTTCTTGCGCCTAAGGGCTCGCGCGTGGGGCACATAATGCGCACGGGGCTCATCGGGCTTCTGGCGCCCACGATGGACAAGGAGATAGTCGCCCACATAATGGCGGACACGAATTTCCACACGCTGCCGGTTGTGGATTCCGACGGCGAGCTGTTGGGCATCATCACGCACGACGACGTTATCGACATCATGCGCGACGAGAACACCGAGGACATCCAGAAGATGGCGGGCGCGGGCGCCGACGAGGGGATTTTCGACCCGATTTTTTCTAGCATACGCCAACGCTCCCCGTGGCTGTTGGTGAACCTGTGCACGGCGTTTGTCGCGTCGGCGGTGGTGGGGTTTTTCGACTCCGACATAGCCGTTTTGCCTGTGCTTGCGGTGTTCATGCCGATAATCGCGGGCATAGGGGGGAACACGGGCGCGCAGACGCTCGCGGTGACGGTGCGTTCCATCGCCCTCGGGGAAGTCGAGATGTTCGACATGTCGCGCGTCTGCCTGCGCGAGACTTTGAAAGGCTTTCTGAACGGGCTCCTCATCGGCCTGCTCGGGGCGTGCCTCGCGATGGCGGTCACGCGCAGGTGGGATTTTTCCGCCATAGTTTGGGTGGCGATGCTGATAAACATGTCGCTCGGCGGATTCATGGGCAGCTTCATACCGTTTACCCTTAAAAAGTTCGGGCTCGACCCGGCGTCGGGCTCCTCCATATTCGCGACGGGCTGCACCGACACGGGCGGATTCTTCATATTCTTAGGCCTCGGCGCGCTGTTTTTGTTGTAGAGCGGAGCCGGAGCGGTTTGACGGCGCCGGACATACTGAACGCGCGGAGCGCAAGCTTTCCGCGCCCCATTTTATATGGGGTTTTTCTACCGTCCCGCGCGCTTGGGGGCGTTTTTGGGCTTGAAGGTCTTGGGAGTGATGTCGAGCTTTGAGATTTTGTAGTTTAGTATGCGCCGCGTGACGGAGAGCTGGCGCGCGGCGGCGGCGGCGTTGCCCCCGTTTGCGGCAAGCACCTCTATGATTATTTCGCGCTCGAAGTTTTCCACCATCTTCTTGAAGTCTATGTTTTCGTCGGCTTTGAGCTTCGAGGTGTTCGTGGACTGCGGGGTCTGGAGCGACGGGGGGAGGTCCGACTCCGCTATGGCGGGGCCGGCGGATATTATCACCGCGCGCTCTATGCAGTTTTCGAGCTCGCGCACGTTGCTGGGCCAGTGGTAGGCGCAAAGCATGTTCATCGCCGCCGGCGTGATGGCGGTGATCTTTTTGCCGCGCAGGGCGGCGTGCTTTTGCAGAAAGAATTTCGCAAGCTGCGGAATGTCCCTGCGCCTCTGGCGCAGAGGGGGGATATTGATGGTGAACACGCTTATGCGGTAGTAGAAGTCGGGGCGGATTATGCCGTCGCGCAGGCGGGTTTCGAGGTCTCCGGAAGTGGAGGCTATTATGCGCGCGCAGGAGCGGCGCACTTTCGTCTCGCCGCAGCGGGAGTACGTCCCGTCCGTCAGGAATTTCAGCAGCTTCACTTGCAGCGGCTGGCCTATCAGCCCCATAGAGTCGAGGTACACTATGCCGTTTTCGGCCTTTTCGACGAGCCCCGGCCGCGTGCGGTGCGACGGCGACTGCGAGCCGAAGAGCGCGGCGTCTATGAGCGAGTCGCGCATCGTGGAGCAGTCGAGGATTTCGAGCGGGCGGCTGCGCCACATTTTTGCGTTGGCTATCGCGCGCATTGCAAAGTCCTTGCCCGTGCCGACCTCCCCGCGTATCAGCACGTGCGACGACCCGCTTCCCGCCGCGGAGATGAGCTCGTAGGCTTTGAGCATCGCGGGGCTCGAGCCTATCGCGTTTTCGGGGCGGAGCTCCTGGTCTATGCGCTCGCGCAGGTCGCGGTTTTCGGCGTTGAGCTTTTCGTTTTCCTCCATGTCAAGGAACAGCACCGACACCGCGTAGGCGATTATGTTGGCGATGGTTTCGAGCAGTTTCAAATCGCGCTTGAGCTCGTAACGGGTGGGGTTTTCGCGGTCTATGCTGAGGGTTCCTATCACGCTGTTGCGGCAGACGATGGGCGCGCACAAAAAGGCGGTTTTTACGTCCATGTGGCGGCTGCCCGTGCGGTTTAGAAAGTCGGGGCTCTTGGATATGTCCTCAACTACTCTTGACACCCCCCGCGCAGCAACGTCGCCCGTCACGCCCTCCCCGACGCGGTAGACGCCCCTCCTGCGCTCCTCGTCGCTGAGACCGTGGGAGGCGCGGATTACGAGCACGTCGCCGTTTTTGAGCGTCACCGTCCCGCGGGTGAGGTTCATCTGCGCGTGCAGGATGTCGAGCACCTCTTTCAAGAGCATCGACACGTCCTTCACTCGCACGGCGACGCGGCTTATCTCGTGCAATACCGAGACTACCAGCCCCCTCTTTCTCTCGGGGGCGGAATTGCCGTTTTCTGGATTTTTTCTATTTTGCATTTAGGAACGCAGTTTCCGTTTATCCGAAAATTTCCCGCGCCCGGCAAACATAAAACGTTTCCGGAGCGCATGGCGCGGATGCGGTCGGCGCGCGCGGGGATGGGGGCGTCAGGATTCTTTGCCCCGCTCCGGACTTTCCAGCTTTCCGCGCGCGGCGGCGCGCTTGCGCAATCTCCCGCTCCGCCCGACCCCGAAAACCGCCCCGAAGCGGGCAAATTTGCTTTACTATTTTTTTGCGCGCATTCCAATTGCGAGATTTGATTTTTTATGAAAAGGCTTGCGGGCATACTGTGCGGCATAGTTTCAGCCGTATCCTACGGCACGAATCCGCTATTTGCGGTGCCGCTTTTGCGCGGCGGGTACGGGGTGGACTCCATGCTGTTTTTCAGGTTTTCGGCGGCGGCGCTTCTGCTCGCGCCGGTAGTGGCGGCGTTCGGGGGAGGTTTTCGGACGACGCGCGCGGAGGCGGGGCTGCTGATTATGCTCGGCGCGCTCTTCGCATTTTCGTCGCAGGCGCTCTTTTGGAGCTTTACGCTCATGCCCGCGGGAGTCGCCTCGGCGATTCTCTTCCTGTATCCGGTTTTCACGGCGGCGATAATGGCGGCTTTCTTCGGGGCGCGCATGGGGATAAATACCGCCGCGGCGATGGCGGTTTCGCTCTGCGGGGTGATGCTGCTCTCCGACTTTGAAAACGGCGGCGTCACCGCGGGGGGCGTCGCGCTCGTCGTGGCGTCGGCGCTCTCCTATGCGGCGTACATGGTGGCGATAAAAGTCACGCGGCTTGCGGCTATGAACGGATTGCGCCTGACGTTCTACTCACTGCTCTTCGCAGCCCTTGCCGCGGGGCTGAAGCTCGCGGCGGAGTTCCGCGCGCCCCAGATTCCCGATTCCGCCGCCGAGTTCTGGCTCGTCGCGGCGCTCGCCGTCCTGCCGACTTTCGTCTCGATAACGTTCATCACCTATTCCATACGCTATGCGGGCCCGACGGCCGCGGCGGTCTTGGGGGCGTTCGAGCCCGCCACGGCGGTCGCGCTTTGCTCCGCGTTTTTGGGGGAAGATTTCACCGCCAGAATAGCGTGCGGGATAGCGCTCGTGATAGTGTCGGTCGTTATGATTTCGCTGCCCGAGCGTAAAAACTTGCAATGCGGGCGGCTTTTGCGAAACTCGTAGGGCAATGATTCACGACGCCGACAACTCGATCCGCCGCAGGCACGTGGTGGCCTGCCTGTGGGACTTCGACAAGACCCTTATCGACGGATACATGCAGACCCCCATTTTCGAGGAATACGGCGTGGACGAAAAGCTCTTCTGGAAAGAGGTGAACATGCTGCCCGCCCTATACGCCGAGCGCGGGGTGAGGGTCTCGCCGGAGAGCGTCTATCTCAACCACCTGCTGAGCTTCGTGCGCGACGGCAGAATGCGCGGGCTCAACAACGCCAGGCTCCGCGAGCTCGGCGCGCGCCTGAAATTCCGCGCAGGGCTGCCCGAGTTTTTCGACGAACTGCGCGCCGCCGTGGCCGAGCGCGCGCGCAAAGACGGCATCGACGTGTCGCTCGAGCACTATATAATAAGCACGGGGCTGGCGGAGATGATACGCGGCAGCTCCATAGCCGCCCACGTGGACGGGATTTTCGGCTGCGAGTTCGTTGAGGAGCCGTTTCCGCCGTACTTCTCGCGCCAGCCGGAATTCGGGCTGACCGACCTCTCTCGGCAGATAACGCAGATCGGAATGATAGTGGACAACACCATCAAGACGCGCTTTGTCTTTGAAATCAACAAGGGCACGAACAAAAACCCGCAGATAGACGTGAACGCCAAAATCGCCGACGCGGACAGGCGGGTGCCCGTGCGCAACATGATTTACGTCGCGGACGGGCCGAGCGACGTGCCCGTGTTCTCCGTGGTCCGCAAGGGCGGCGGGAAGGCCTACGCGGTCTACACCCCCGGCAGCGAGGCCGAGTTCGCCCAGAACGACATGCTCTTGGAGAGCGGCAGAATCGACGCCTACGGCGCGGCGGACTTCACTCCCCGGAGCCCGACTTCGCTGTGGATAAAGATGCACGCGCTGAAAATCTGCGACAGAATCCTGCGCGAGATAGACGACGCAGTGGAGGAGCGCCTCGGCAAGGTTCCGCGCCACATACACAGCCCGAAATCCCCCGACCTGCCGCCGCGGGACGGGGAGGGCGAGCCCACCCTGTTCTGATTTCTCTCTTGAAAACGCGCGGGGATTCGGCGAGAATCCCCGCCTGCTTTTTTTTCGATATGGCACAGGAAAAACGAACCGCAATCCAGCCCACGAGGGAACAGGACTATCCCGAGTGGTACCAGCAGGTAATCAAAGCCGCCGACCTGGCGGAAAACAGCCCCGTCCGCGGCTGCATGGTCATAAAGCCGTGGGGGTATTCCCTTTGGGAGAACATGCAGTCGGCGCTCGACAAGATGTTCAAGGCGACTGGCCACGTAAACGCCTATTTCCCGCTCTTCATTCCCGTGAGCTATCTCGAAAAGGAGGCGGAGCACGTTGAGGGGTTCGCAAAGGAGTGCGCGGTGGTCACCCACTCGCGCCTGCAGCTCGGCGCCGGCGGAAAGCTGGTGCCCGCTTCGCCGCTCGACGAGCCGCTGATCGTCCGCCCGACTTCTGAGACCATCATCGGCGAAATGTACTCGCGCTGGGTGCAATCCTACCGCGACCTGCCGATTCTCGTCAACCAGTGGGCGAATGTCGTGCGGTGGGAGATGCGCACGCGCCTCTTTTTGCGCACGGCGGAATTTCTTTGGCAGGAGGGCCACACCGCCCACGCTACGCGCGCCGAGGCCGAGGAGGAGACGCAGAAAATGCTGCGCGTCTACGAGGAGTTCGCGCAGGACTACATGGCGATGCCCGTAATCTGCGGCAAAAAGACTGAGGGCGAAAAATTCCCCGGGGCGGTGGACACCTATTGCATAGAGGCGATGATGCAGGACAGAAAGGCGTTGCAGGCGGGGACGTCGCACTTTCTCGGGCAGAATTTCGCAAAGGCAAGCGGCATAAAATTCCTCTCGGAAAGCGGTTCGCAGGAGTACGCATGGACGACGAGCTGGGGGGTCTCGACGCGGCTTATCGGCGGCATGGTGATGACCCACTCCGACGACGACGGGCTTGTGCTTCCGCCGCGCCTCGCACCGGCTCAGGTCGTGATACTGCCCGTGCTGCACAAGGAGGAGGAGCGCGCGCGGGTTCTCGAATACTGCGACGCTTTAAAGGCGGAGATCTCGGCCCAAACATACGCGGGGCAGCCGGTCAGGGTCGAAATCGACAGGCGCGATCTGCGCGGAGGCGAGAAGGTGTGGAGCTGGGTGAAAAAGGGCGTGCCCGTGAGGGCGGAAGTCGGCCCGCGCGACGTGGCGCAAGACGCCGTGTTTGCCGCTCGGCGCGACGACGGCTCAAAAAAGTCGGTTCCGCGCGCGGAGTTTGCCGCGACGATAGCCGATACCCTGAAATCCATACAGGATTCCCTTTTTGCGCGGGCGAAAAAGTACCGCGACGGCAATACCGTCGAGATTTCTTCCAAAGACGATTTTTATTCTTTCTTCACCCCCAAAAACGCGAAGAAGCCGGAGATGCACGGGGGCTTTGCTGTGGCGCATTACGACGGCTCGCGCGAGGTGGAGGAGGCTCTCAAAAACGACCTGAAAGTGACGGTGCGCTGCATGCCGCTTGAAGGCGGCGGGAAGGGCAAGTGCATTTTCACCGGCAAAGAGGGGATAAGGGCGGTATTCGCAAAGTCCTATTAAAATCCGCTTTCAGCCGTCCTGAAAACCGCGGCGAGGGTTTTGCGCTCCCCGCCGCGTTTTTTGTCCGCCGCCAAAAAAACGGCTTATTCCTCATCCTTTCAGAAGCAATCTGAGCGTTTGTCGCAGAGGGAGAGCCTTTGAAATGCGACTATTTCCCATACGGATTAACGGATTCTTATTTCCAATTAAAAATTCCGAAACGGGAAATTGCGGAGGCTATGCGCCGTATGCGCGGACTTCGAATATCGAGGCTTGGGGCGCGCCGTTTGTCGCGAGGCATTTTATTTCTATTTTCCTTATGTCGGCGGGCTCGAAATCTAAAACCAGCCTCTTCTGGTAGTTGCCCCGCACGTTCGCCAAAATCTTTTTCGAGCCGTCCGCGAGCGTCGCGGAAATTGTGAAGTCTCTGAGAGCCTCAGGCTGCGGGCCCTGTATGACCCGCTTCACGAAGCCGGTTTCGAGGGTGGGCGTAAGCAGCCGCGAGCCCGTGTCGAGATTGAGAATCAGCTTGCCGATTTTCTGCGGTGCGCCCCATTCGAGCGACAGGACGGGGGATTTTTCTATCGGGGCTTTCCAGCGGTTGCCGTTTGAGCCCGCGATGTCGTAGCACATGCCCGAGACGACATTTTCGGGCTTTGTCCCCTCCGCCGAGTCGGTCGCCGAGATTTTCGCGGCTCTGGCCAAGTCGAGGGGGTCGGAGTTTTTTGCCCCGAGTATTATCTGGCCGTCTTTCAAAAGGTTTTGCCGCAGCCTTTCGGAGAGCTCTCCCGACGCGGAAATGTCGCGCGGGGCGAGATTTTCCCTCGCGCACATTGCCGCCGCCGTTCCCGCCGCCTGGCCCGCCACGGAGCAAGAGTTCATCACGCGCGTGGAGGTAAACGCCAGATGGCTTGCGCTCATGTTGCGCCCCGCCATCATCAGGTTTGAAAACCCCTTGGCACACATTATCGAAAGCGGCAGGTTGTAGAACGGAACCTGCCCGCCGTAGATTGCCGGCTTTTTGCCGCGCGCGTAGAATCCCTCCGAGGTCTGGTCTTCGAGCGGCCACCCGACGGCGCCGACCTGGTCGGGCATGGACTCCCAGCCCTTTTCGATGTCGCGCTGCGTGAAGACGCGCTCGCCGACTATCCGGTAGCTGTCGCGCTTGCCGGGGATCATTCCCACAAAGTCGATCGCCCTGTTTGCCGCCTCGGGATATTTGCCGCTGTTTTTTATGTAGTCCCACACCCCGAGCACGATGGAGAGCAGCTCGAAGCGTATGACCTCATTGTCGCGTATGGTGTCCGCCATGCCGCCGTGCGATATGAACCAGTAGCCGTAGTCGAAGCCCCATTTTGCGGGGTCGCGCAGTTTGAGGTCTTCGGCGGAGATTTTTTTCGCCCACGCCGGAGCCTTGAAAGCGACGGGCCTGCCGCAGTCCTTGGAAGTGAACATTATGGAGCTGCACAGAAATTTGCCCTTCTCGTAGGTGTCGGCGAGCGGTTCTCCGTACTTTTCGGAGCCTTCCCTGCCCGCCATGAGCTCCGCGCCCGCCTCCATCGCGAGCCTCGAATCGCCCGTGCAGTCTATGTAAATTTTCGACTTGATGCGGTAGATTTTAAGGGTTTTGTCGCAGCGCGCGTAGGCGGCGGATATTCTGCCCCCTTCGGCGTCGGCTGCGTAGACGGAAGTGTCGAGCAGCAGAGTGAGATTGGGTTCGGTGACGCACTTGTCGTAGAGGAGCAGGTCCCACATCTCCCATGAGCGCTGCGGGTTGTTCGCGGCGTTGTCGAGCTTTATTTCCTCGAGGATTCCGGCTTCGCGCCAGCCCCATTTGTCGCCGTTCACCCCGAGCGGGTGCATCTTTATCTCGCTGCTCGAATTTCCTCCGAGCCTCGACCTGTCTTGGACGAGGACGGCCTTCGCCCCGTTGCGGGCGGCGGCGAGAGCCGCGCAAATTCCAGCGAGGCCGCCGCCCGCGACCATGACGTCGCATTCGAGCTCCTCTTTGGACATGTTCGGCTCGGCGGAGAAGTCGAATTTTTTCCCCCTCGTCTTGGCTTCTATCTCTCGCCCGAGGGGGCTTTTTGCCGCGCTGTCCGCGCGCGCATCGGGGACGCTGACCGAGAGCGTATAGCCCAGGAGCGACATCGCCGACGCACCCAAAAATTCCCTGCGCCCGAAGGCGCAATTTGCGCTGTCAGATTTCATGCGCGGCATTTTCCGCGTTTGGAGGGAGCGGGGCAACACTAAATTTGCGCGCCGTTGCAGAACACGCTTTCGGAGGCGTCGAAGAAGTCGGGGGAGGGCAGGTCGGAAAGCCACCCGTTGATCTCCATGAATTTTCTCGCGAAAGGGTAGCCTTTCAATACGGACGGGTCGGGATTGCCGGACAGCTTTGTCGCCGCGTACAGCGCCTCGACGGTGGCGAGCCCCGCGGGGTCGCCGAACACTTTGGAGACGCGCGGGTACGCCGTCCGGATTTCCGACGGAATAGAGCGGGCTGTGAATTTTCCGCCGACTTTCGCGCGCAGCGACGGCAGCAGCCGCCAGGTGCTGTCAAGCAGCAATATCGGCAGCCCGGCGTCGGCGGGCGTCACGGGCGGGGCGCCCATTTCGAGCAGCAAAAATCCCGTAGCGTCGAAGAAGAATTTTTCCGACGCCCTGAAAAACTCGAAGTCGGGATTGTCGTGCAAGCTGCGCAGGGAGCACTTTTTGACGTTTTCCCTCGGGTGGCGTATGACTGCGACTTTGGCTTGCATCAGGCGTCGTATTCGGTGGGGTCGGGGATTCCCGCGAGGCGGAACGCCTCTTTGCGCTCGGCGCAGGTCCCGCACTTTCCGCAGTGCCTTTCGCCGCCCTTGTAGCATGACCACGTTTTGGAGAAATCCACGCCCAGATCCGCGCCGAGCCGCACGATGTCCGCCTTGGTCATTCCCACGAACGGCCGCTCGAGCCCTATCGGAAAGTAGTGGCAAAGGCGCAGCGCGCCGGCGAGAGCGTCGGCGAATTCGGGGCGGCAGTCGGGGTATATGGCGTGGTCGCCGGAGTGGGCGGCGTAGGCGACGCAGCCCGCGCCGATGGCTATCGCGCGCGCCGCCGCGACGGAAATCATTATCATGTTGCGGTTGGGCACCACGGTGGATTTCATATTTTCCTCGCGGTATCCGCCCTCGGGCACCTCGGTTTCCGCGTCGGTGAGCGAGCTTTTGCCGAAGAGCGCCCCGAGCTGCGACAGATCCGCCTGCGCGTATTCAACGCCGAGCTTTTCGCAGTTGAATTTTGCGAACTCCAGCTCCTTGGCGTGCTTCTGCCCGTATAGGACGCCGAGCGCGCCCGCGGCGCGCGACTCGGCGGCGAGCTTGTATAGCAGCACCGTGGAGTCGAGCCCGCCTGAATATACGGCCAACGCCTTTTCCTTAACGTCTTCCATCGGCATAAACTCTGCCGCTCTCCGCGCGCAATGCAAGCGCAAAAGGCGGGATTCGGCGGTTGCGCGCCGAATGTTTCCGTTTTGGTTTGCATATGCCGGCTCTTTCCGCAATCATAGAGGAGCTTTTTATTTTTTTATGGGAACTCTTTTTCAGATGTTGGGAAGCCTCGGGCTCTTTCTCTTCGGCATGAAGCTGATGAGCGAGGGCCTGCAAAAGGCGTCGGGCGAACGCTTGCGCTCAATAATGCGCTCGATGGCGGGCAACCGCTTCAAGGGCGTGTTTTCGGGCACCTTGGTGACGTCCGTCATACAGTCGTCGTCGGCTACCACCGTCATGGTCGTGAGCTTCGTCAACGCCGGCCTGCTCACGCTCCGCGAGAGCATAGGCGTCATAATGGGCGCGAACTTGGGCACCACTACGACCGCATGGATCATCGCCGCCCTCGGCTTCAAGCTGGAGCTCTCGTCGCTCGCGCTGCCGCTCGTCGGCGTCGGGGTCGTGGCGTCGTTTTGCAAAAAGCCCGTCCGCAAAAACACGGGGGAGTTTCTCGTGGGGCTCGGCTTATTGCTTATGGGGCTGGACTTCCTCAAATCCTCTATGCCCGACGTAGATCCCGACTCTCCGTTTTTGCAGTGGCTTAGGCATTATTCCAATATGGGGTTCCTGTCGGTTCTGCTGTTTTTGGCTTTCGGGGTCGTCTTTACCATAATAGTGCAATCGTCGAGCGTGGCGGTCGCCGTCACTATCACCATGGCGGTCAAGGGCTGGATAGATTTCGACCTCGCCGCCGCCGTAGTTCTCGGCGAAAACATCGGCACGACAATCACGGCAAACCTCGCCGCCATCGCCGCGAACCTCGCCGCAAAGAGGGCGGCGATAGCGCATTTGATTTTCAACGTGCTCGGCGTGATATGGGTTCTGTGCGTGTTTTATTATTTCCTGGCGGTGATCAAGTGGATAATCCCGCTCAACTCCGCGCCCGACCCGGCGACGCTCGCCGCCATGGGAATCTCCGACTTCAATTCGCTCGCGGGCGCCGCGCGCGAGGCCGCCCTCGAAAAGATCGCCATTCCGGAAAGGGTGGCGATGTTCCACACGATGTTCAATTTTTGCAACATCTGCGTGCTCATAGGCTTTGTTCCGCAAATCGAAAAATTGACCTGCTGGATTCTCAAGAGCAAGCCCGACCGCAAGCGCCGCACGCCCGTCCAACGCCTCGAATACCTTTCGGGCAATATCGCCGAAATGGGCGAGCTCGCCCTGTTCGAGGGCCAGAAGGAGCTCGTGAGGCTCGCGGAGATGTCGGGCGACATGTTCAACGGGTTTGTCAAGGTCATTCAAAAGCCCAACGAGGATCTGAGCGATGAGGTCGCGCGGCTGCGCGACATCGAGGAGGAGTCCGACAAGCTCTCGATGGCGTTGACGAGCTTTTTCGTCCAGTGCTCTTCGCACGAGCTCAGCCAGGACAGCATAAAGATCGTAACGCGCAACATGATAATAGTCCCCGAGCTCGAGGAGATGTGCGACTCCTGCTACCGCCTAATCACCCTCGCCCGAAAGAGGTACCGCAGGCAGCTGATGGACCAGATATTGCAGTCGCCCGCGTTCGTGGAATTCTGCTCCGAAATGAACAAATTTGTGGACTTCGCCGACAAGAGTCTCAACAACACCTCCATTCCCAAGTCCGACATAGAGCGCGCCGCCGCCATGCGCAAAAAGCTCGACAGCGTGCGGAAATCCCTTCGCCGCGCGGCGATCTCGCAGATGGAAATAGGCGGCGTCACGCGCGGCGGAATCCTGTTTATCGAAATCCTTTCCGCGTGCGAGAGGGTGAATTCCCACGCGATGAACATCCTCGAGGCGATAAACCTTAAAGGGATATTCAACGAATCCTGATTGCGTCAGGGGGAGGGCGCGCCGCCTTGACGGTCCAACAGGCGGCAAGCGGCTTGCGGGCTCGCAGTTGCGGGCTTTTCACCCGTTCGCCTTCCGCCCGGGCGCGGGAACAGAGGGCGGTTGCCGCAAAATTGCGGGGGGTCGACCGCGAGAATATTGGCAATGCGGCGGGGCGAACCCGAATCGCAATTCATGCCGGCGCCATTACGCAGCTTTCTGCGGCGGCGCCTTTTTCGGGGGAGATTGGAAAGAAATTTCCATCCCCTCACATTTTATTGCCGTTGAGCTTGCGCCATGCGGCGGAAGCGAGGGATAGGAATCCTATGATTGCGGCGGACGCAGCGGGTTCGGGCACCTGGGTAAATGCCGCTTGCAGCGAATATCCGTTTTCGTCTTTTACCCATCTGAATACGGCTATCGCGTTTTCGAGGCCTATTCCGGCAAAATCGCGGGCGGCGTCGAACGCGTTTTCCGATTCCGTCTCTACGAGGTCGAAGCCGGTGAGGTCCGCGGCGGTGAGAATTTCCGCCCAATCCTCGATTTCGGAATAGCGGGTTCCGTACTCGGCAAGCGGCAGCTCATAATTTTCGGGGTTGAAGCTCTCTCCGGCGGCGTTTGAGAAGTCGATTTTGATTTTCTCCGAACCGGTCTTTGACAGCGATTCGGCAATTACGATTTTGCCGTCCGGCGCGAATGCGGCGAGAGAGTCGTGGTTTTCGACGGCGATGGCGCCGCTCCGGAATTCCGCCGATTTGAAATATGCAACGCCTCCCTTTGATTCCGCGCCGAAAGTTCCGCCGTCAAGCGCGAGCGTTCCCTGCCGGAGGTTGGATTTTACGGACGAGTTCGAAAAGAACAGCCTGCCGCTTTTTACGGTGACGCTTCCGCTCTGCCGCGCGTACTGCACCGAGCCGTCCCATTGTTGGCTGTTGAACGTGTGGATTCGCTGGGTTCCCGCGCCGTCCATCACGATGTCGAGCTTTTGGGAGCTTTGCATTTCGGACGACTGGTTCCCGAAGTCCGATATGCTTCCCTCGAAGAAATAGTCGGTTCCCTCGGCGTTTTTGAAAACGAGGGTTGACGAGGCGCCCGATCCTATTTCGTTGTAAATAGAAATGTTGGATTTCCCCGCGGTCTGTAAACCGCCGACTTCTATCACCGCGCCGTCCCGATAATTGCGTATATTCGACCATCCGTCGCCGTCCGACTGCATTCGCAGCACGCCCCCGATGGTTGTCTTGTCCATCCTCAGATAGAGCCAATTCTCCATTTGTCCGGAATCTGCGGGATGCCCGCCGATTGTCACGTCTCCGGAAACCGCCAGCTCGCCGTACGCGGAGCGCGACGGCATTCCTATGTCCAATAGATTATATGCATAAGATCCGGGGGTTGCGCCGTCGTACGACGACGTTCCGATTTCTATGCTCCCGAATTTGTATGTCACCCTGTCGAATGTTCCCGTGGATTGGTCTGAGGTGTCGAACATAAGAATGCTGCGGGTGGATTTTCCCGCGAGGATTTTCAGGGCGTTTTTCACCTCGAAATTTGCGGTTTCCTCTTTTGCGCGCGGGAAGCGTATGTGGGCGTTTTGGCAATTTGCCGAAACCAGGCTGCCGACCGTTACGTCAAAACTGTCGAGATACGCCGAAGTCTCTTTTCCTCCGAAATTCACAATATAGGCGGTGTCCCATTCGGACGGGCCCGATATCGGAACGGGGGCGCCTTCTATCGGATAGGCGTCCGCCTTTTGCGTCGTCCAGGCGCCCGCGTTCTGAAAATTGACCCAATTGGCATTCCAATACATGTTTTCCGCCGGCGACTGCGCCGCTAAAAACAGGAGCGGAACCGCCGCCAGAACGGGCGATAGCCTCCTTTTTTGCCGGCGGAGGCGGAGAGCTGAGGTTGGGGAATTTGGGGGATAGGTATGGTCTGATGTGCGCATTGCCGTAATCGGTTAATTTTTAAATTTGAATATGGGAGAATGTTAACTAAGGCAAGATTTTTTTGGCACGTTTTTTATTGGACAGTTAAATTGTTTCACTTTGCATTCCCGCTCTTTTTTTTTCATCTTCGCCCCCATGCGGAATGTCGGCGCAAATGCGGATTCGGAGTTTGCGCGTTGGCCGTTTAAACGCAGATGCGTTCGCGTTTTCGCCGCGGGCTTTGCGCGCAAACATGCGCCCGCTTCCGCGCGGAAAATTTCCGCGGTTGCCGGAATATTTTCCCTCCGCATTTCGGATTTTTTTTGCGCCCGCTACTCGCCCCGCATTTAAAAGATGGAAAACGCGCTCCGTCCGTTTTTGAGTTTTATTTTATGCGGGGGATATGGACGCGGCTCCGCCGACCGGGAATTGCGGGGTGCGCGCCGATTTCCCAAAAAAATTCCGGCGGACATCGCGTCTGGAAAAATTCGCCCGCCACAGCGGAGGCGGTTGGAGGGAAGCCCGGCGCGGACTGCCTCATGGAATTTCCGCAGGCCGGCGCTTTTGCGGCAGACCTTTGCCGGATCAGAGGGAAAAGGACACAATCAGATACTGAGCGGATACCGACCCTTTCCCGTCTCCGGAGAATGAGGCTTCCGCTACGGAAACATATGGGCGCAGCTTTTTGAGCTCGGCTTCAAACTTCATTATGGACGGCAAATCGGAAGTCTTTGAAATTTGCATTGTCGCCTTGCGGATTTTGAACCTGCCATCCGCGGACGACGCCACGGAGGAAAGCCTGTATTCTATTCCGGCGCTGCGCGCGCAACGGTCTATTTCCGCTTGAAACTTGTCCGCCGAAAGCGTTTTCGCGGGATCGAAAGATTTTGACAGCGCGGTTTCCGCAGCGGCTACGGAGCCTTCTCCGGCGATGGCCGCACGCGCCGTCGCCGCCCTCCTGTTCAGATCGGTCATCCTTTCGGAGGTCTCGGCGTTTTTGCGGGATAGCAGCGTGAACCACAGCGCCGCCACTATCGCCGCGCAGCACAGGAGCATGGCGCGCTCCCGCGGCTTGCGCGACGCCCAAAACGACTTTAACTTTTCGGCGGCCTTCATTTTTTAAACGTCCCCGTCACGGAAAATTTCGACGCGCTTTTAGACGAATCGCTCTTGGATTTCACCTCCGCGAATCCCGGAGATTTTCTAAGGTTTGAAACGAATTCGTTTATTTTAGAGAGGTCGTTCGACGCGCCCGCGATCTCGAATGAATTTCCCTTTTTCGAAAACGACGCAACGACCACCCCGTCCGGGCGCTCCGCGTTTATTTTTGAAAGGAGCTCGAGCGGCGTGGGGTTGGGCCGCGCGAGCTCCGATAACGCGGCTATCCTCTCCACGCGGGCTTCTATCGCTTTCGCCTTGGGCTCCATTACTGCCAGTTCCGCCTCGGCCCTCGCCATTTCGCGCGATTTTAAAAATGCGTTTGCCTGAAATAGAGCGAGCGCCGCGAACGCGGCGGGCAGCAGGGCAATCGCGCACGCGGACAGCCTGCGCTTGCGCCGCGCAAGTTTTGACGCCCGCAAAAAGTCCGCCCCGCGCGCGTCGCATGCGGCAAACGCCGATGCCGGCGCGCTCCAAGACAGCTTTCTCTCCTTTCCGCCCTCCGAAATCCGCGCGGAAAATTCGACCGATTTTCCAGCTAATGCGGCCGATTCCAGTTCGACCGTTGCGGCCTTCGACGCGTCGAACCCGAGAAATTCCGCGAGTTTTCCCTTTGCGCCGCCAATGTCGGCGGCATTGTCGATGCCCGCGAAATCCGCCGCCGACCCGCCTTCGAGCCTTGCCGCGCACACGCTTTCGCCGTGCAGAAAAAAATAGTCGCCGTCGCCGAGTCCGGAAGCGAGCAGCGCGCAAAACGACGGCATCGCCAAGTCCGCCTCAATGAGCGACTGCGCGTCGCATTTCCCAAATGCGGAGGAGTCTACGGCTCCGAATGCGGTAGCCGCGCCGTTCCGGGCCCTGAAAACTCCGCACTTCAACCTGTCCGCCGACACCGGAGCGTCCGCCGCAATTTCCGCAAACGCCATCGAGAGCAAATCGGCGTCCGATATGCTTCCCACCCCGTCAAGCTTCTTGACAAAATACGCCCCGGCGGGCAGTAATGCGATCTTGCGCGCCATTTCCTATCTCTAACGTCCAGTATCTCCAAAAGTTTCGCGCCAATCAAGCATTTTATTGGCGGCAGGGCGCGCGCGTTTAGCGGAGTTTTGCCATCCTGCGCTATGGAAAGGAGGCCGGCGGCGAATTTTTCAGTACGCGGAAAATGCCTTCGCAAATGCGGATGCTTTTGGAGGAAGCCTTCCCGTCCAAATCAGTGCGCGCAGTTTGTCAAAAAGAGGCTTCGGTAAATTTCCGAAGCCTCTTTTGTCCGCCGGAGTCGGCCTACGGCTTTTCCGCCACGCGGTTGCCCTTGACGACGAGGCCCACCACCGTGTCGGCGTCGTAGTAGACGCCGGGATTGGGGACGAGCGGCGAGTCTATCCAAGTGTTGTTTATTATGCGAGCGTTTTGGGAATTGTTGACGTAAAACGCCGCCCTGTACGCGTTGGGCGACATGCGCTTGACGGTGTTTTCAAAAGTGTTGTCTTTGAAGGTGACGTTGCCGCTCGAAGATATCAGCGCTATCAGCCCGAACGAGTTTTTGAAGGTGTTGTTTTCAAAGAGCACGTTCGAGATTATCGGGTAGCGCGTCTGCTCGAAGGAGGGGTCGCGGCGCAGGTAGGCGCCTAAAAAGATGTCGCGCGCCTTGCCCTGGTATTTTCTGTCGCATACGTTGACGCTGTCGAATTCGCAGTTGCGCACAACGACGTTGTTTACCCCGTATCCCTCGCTCCACGCGTTGAAGGTATATCCCGTCTCGAGCTTTATGCCGCCCATTTCGATATGGCTGAAACGCGTGTTTTCTATCGTCACGTTGCTGCTTAGAATCAGCAGGCCGCGCGCCCTGTTCCCGTGGAATTTGCAGCCGCTTATCAGCGCGTTTTGGGAGTCGTACACGCGGTTGAAGAGCACGAACCCGTCGAATTTTTGTTCGGGTATCGCGCTCTTGAAGTGCGCGATCGTCTTGCCGTCCTTCCTCTCGACGCGCTCGATTTCCGATTTGAAGCCGCTCGGAGAATAGTCGCCGTGGCGGAGCTCGACGACGTTGCCGGGTTCGAGCGCCGCGCTGCGGGTTTTTATCAGCAGGCTTTTCTTGCCGATTTTTACGCCGAAGGATGTGGTGTCGTGGATGTTTATGCAATCGTCGGAGCCGAGCGAGAATTCGCAGCCGAGCATTTTGAAATATCCCTTGGAGCGCGCGAAGTGCAGGTGGTCGGCGGTTGTGGTTATGACGTTTTTGGGGAATCCCGCGCGGGGGGCGATGTTTACGTTTATAAGCTGCCAGTATTGCTGCCCGCCGGAGCAGAGCAGACCGTGCCCCTTGCAGGAATGGATGTTCACGTTCTCCATCGTGAAATGCCTGTTGTTCACGAGCGCCATTCCTCCCATGCCGTAATAATAGTGCTGCATGCGGTAGAATTTGCCGATATTGTCCTTCGCCATGCGCGCGCAGTGTCCTGAAAAAATTCGGATTTTGTTCGGAGCGGGCCATTCGATTCTCGGCCCCTTGTCGTTGGGGAGGAATCCGAATCCGATGCCGTTCATTCCCTCGACGCCGATTTCGCCGGCGGCGGCGTCCCACGGCTGGAGGTTGGCGACGCGCACATTCTTTCCGTAGAGCGGATATTTTTCATAGTCGACTATCTCAAAGTCGGCGCAGCTCTCCTTCCCGTCCGGCTTCACATCGACCGCCTTGACTATCGCGGCGAGAGGTTCGTTCTCCCAGTCCCAATCCATGCTGAAATTGCATATTTTTGCGCGCAGGCAGTTCGTCACGGAAATGTTCGCGCCCCCGCGGTCGCGGCGGTATATGAAGAGAGATCCCTGTCCGTCCACCGTAAAGTCCGTGAACCCGTCTATGTTGACCGTTGAGTTCGAGAAAAATTTGTACGTCCCCTTGGGGATTACCAGCTTGGAGGCGTTTTTCTCCCTGCATGCGGCGATTGCCCTGTTGAGGGCGGAGGCGCAGTCTTCGTTTTCCTCCGTCATGCCGTAGTCGGCGGCGTTGACCGCGGCGCCGTTTTTCGGGGCGGGGAGGTCTATCGAAAATTCGGGCGCACCCGTAGGAAGGCAGCCGAGATTCCCTTCGAATTTCGGGCCGTTGCCGCGCGCGCTTATGAAAGTTTCGCCGTCGCCCTCCTCTATAGAAAATCCGCTTATGGAGGCCTCGAGCGGGCCGGAGATTTCGATAGACACCGCCGCGTTCGCGTCTTCCGCGCCGACTTCAAACGGCATTTTCGCGAAGGATTCGCCAACCGACGCCCCGAGGCGCCGCTGCGCCCCGGGAGCGAAGAGCCTTATGTGCGCGAGCGCCGCGGGGTCGGGCGACGACAATGCGTATTTGAGCTTTGCGACGTATTTGCCGCCCGCCTTCAAAAGGCCGGACTTTGTGGAAAGGATAATTTTCTTGCCCCTGTTTTCGGGCGCGCTTATTTGCGCGCTCTTCATGTCCTCCGAAATCGTCGCGGCCGTGAGGTCTATCTTTGCGAATTTGCCCGTTTCCGAAAAACCGTCGAGGACGCGGTCAGGGGCTTTTGCCGCGGCCGAGAGAGCCGCCGCGGATATTGCCAAGACGCGGAGAAGAGTTTTTATTTTTTCCATATTTCCTTTCATACGCATAATAAATTGCCGTCCCGCTTCGGTTTTCGCGGGATCTTTTTCCGGCGGCTCAGCGGCGCCTTATGCTCGAGTGCTGCGCGTAGTATTTGCCGAAGTTTTCGGGAGGGGGAACGTTTTGGGAGATGTCCTCCATCATCTTTTCGGCGACCCTGAACGCCCCGAATATCGCGCGCTCGGCGGCCTCGCCCTTCGGGGCGTTTTCCGCGACTTTCGCGCACCAGTACTTCGCCCTTTCGGGGTCTTTCGGCGTCTCGAAGCCCTTCCAGAAGCGCCACGCGACATAGAGCTTGGTGGAGTCGTCGGCGTTTTGCGCGCCGCGCTCGAGCCATTTTGTGGACATCGCGTCGTCGCGCGGAAAGCCGTTTGAGCCGTCCGCGTAAAACGACGAGATTTTGAAGCAGTACGCGTTGTCCTCCGCCGCGAGCTTTTCAAAATAGAATTGCGCCTTCTTCGGATTTTTCGGCAGGAACCTGCCCTTTGCGTACATCTGCGCGATTTTTTCCATCGCCTCCCTGCCGCCGAGGTCGGCGGCCTTTTTGTACCAGTAAATCGCCTGCGCCCTGTTGCGTTCCAGCCCGCCCTTGCCGCTCATGTACTGCGAGGCTACCGATGTCATTGCGCCGACGTTGCCCTTCTGGGCGGCGGCGATTTCGAGCTGGGCGTATTTGCGCGCCCACATCTTTTCGTCCTCGGGCCTTTCGAGGTTTTTATAGATTTCCACGAGCTTCAAAATTGACTCCGCATGCCCCTCGTTTGCGGACTGGGTTATCCAGTAAACCGCCTTGATCTGGTCTTTCGGGACGAGGTAGCCGTAGAGGAAGGCGTTGCCGAGCGACCATTTGTCGGCGGGCGAGCCGTTTTTGGCGCCGAGCTCGCGCCAGCGCACGGCGGCGTTCATGTCTCGCGGGACGATTTTGCCCTCGGCGTACGCGCACCCGAGGAATGTCTGCGCGGGCGCAAATCCGCTTTCCGCCGCCGCCTTGACGTACTCGAGCGCGAGCGCCGGATTTTTTTCCACTCCCCCCTGTCCCGAGGCGTACAACACCCCGAGCGCGAGCTGCGACTGGGCGTCTCCGGAGCCGGCTTTGGCTCTTATTTTTTCTATGTCGGATCCGCCCGCGAAAGCGGCGGCTGAGATCGCCGATATGGCGAGGGCGAGGATAATCTTTTTCATAGCGGAGCTGGCGTTTGGGTTTTCTGTACGGCGAGCAGCCCGCTCCTGCCCGGGAACGGCGACATTTCGATTTCGCAGACGGGCAGCTGCGCCCGGTTTGCGGAAAGCTCCCGCGCGCGGGCTTCGAGCGGATAAAATTCCACGCCCCTGCCGCGGGCTTCGGAGATGAATTTGTCGAACCATTCAAGGTACGCCATTCCCTCGAGCTCCGCGTGCGCCGTAAGCACCGAGTATTCCCGCGCGCGCATGGCGGCGAAGTGCATTTCGGCGACCTCCCCGATTTTCACCGTCCCGAGAACTTCGTCGAGCGTCGGGAGCGTCGAGGGCATCTGGATTGTCTTGAAAGTTCGCCCGCCCATTTTGGGTATGAACGGAAATTCCCCGCGGACGTCGGAGGCGTACAGGAGGTTTGCCGCGTCCTCGACTTCGAGCGCGGCGGGGGAAATCTGCCAGCCGGGGGCTCCGCAGCACTTGGCCTCCGCGCCGAACACCTTTTCAAATTCCGCGCGCGCGTTTGAAAATTCCGCCTCGATTTCGGTGTCGCGCATGGTGAACAGGTAGTCCTGCCACTTGAAGTGGTTCCAGCAGTGGATTCCGCACTCAAAGCCGTCGCTTGCGGCCGCCGCCATCTGCGCCGAGCACAGGCGCGCGATTTTCGGCGCGGGCAGCAGCGTGCCGTAAAGCAGCGTCCTTATCCCGTAGTTGCCGGCGACGTTGGAGCGCAGGCATTTTTTCAAAAATCCCTTCCGGAAAATCCGGCGCAGGGCTTTGCCCGTGTTGTCGGGGCCGAATGAGAACAGGAAAGTCGCCGGAACTGCGCGCTTTTTGAGCAGCTTCGCGAGCGCGGGAACGCCGTCCCGCGTGCCGCGGTATGTGTCTACGTCTATTTTTATGGCGAGTTTCATGCGCGGGAGCCCGCCGGCGCGTCAGCCGAGCAGCTCATAGTCCTTTTTCAGAATGTGGTAGTCGAGGGTCAGTTTGAGGGCCGTGCGGAGGTCGGTTTTCGGTTTCCAGCCGAGGATTTCCTCCGCCGCCTTTATCGAGGGAACGCGCCGCGTCACGTCGGCGTATCCCTCGCCGTAATATTCCCTGGCGGAAATGTCCTTCAATACCGCCTTCTTTGCGGCTTCGGCGTATTCCGGATATTCCCCGAAGAGTTCGACGAGCATTTCGGCGAGCTCGCGTATGGAGAACTCCATGTCGGGGTTGCCGATGTTGAATATTTTTCCGTCGGCGCATCCGCCCTTATTTTCAAGGATTTTCAGAATGCACTCGACGCCGTCGTCGATGAAGGTGAAGCTGCGCTTTTGCGCACCGCCGTCAACGAGCATCACGGGCTTTTGGTTCATTATGTTGTGCGCGAACTGCGTCAGCACGCGCGACGAGCCCTCTTTGGGCGACGATATGTCGTCGAGCTTCGGGCCTATGAAATTGAAGGGCCTGAAAAGCGTGAATTTGAGCCCCTCGTGCTTCCCGTAAGCCCATATCACGCGGTCGAGCATCTGCTTTATGCAGGAGTATATCCAACGCTCCTCGGCTATCGGCCCGAGCACGAGCGGGGATTTGCATTCGTCAAACCTCTCGTCGGGGCACATGCCGTACACTTCGGAGGTGGACGGGAAGACTATGCGCTTCCCGTGCTTTGCGCACTTCTTTACGATGTCCGCGTTGGCCTCGTAGTCGAGACTGTAAACCCGCAGGGGGTCTTTGACGTAGAGGGCGGGGGTGGCGATCGCCACAAGGGGCACGACGGTGTCGCACGCGGCTATCTGCCCCTCGACCCATTCGGCGTCCTTCACGATGTCCTTTTTGTGAAATTCAAACCGCTCGCGCCCGAGGCAGTTTTGGATTTTGTTCGACGCCAGGTCCGCGCCGACGACCGTCCAGTTCGTCTTTTTCAGAATCTTCCACGCCAGCGACGAGCCTATGAAGCCGTTGACCCCGAGTATTAAAATCTTTTTGGAACCGTTCATGATTTGAAAGCCGAGTATTGCCCAAAGCGCGGGCTCCCGCAAGCCTTTTAATTTTCGGGTTAGGGGATTTCCGCCCTGCGCCCGCCGTCCCTCCGGCGGCTTGGGGGTTCGCCGTCCCAAGCCGCGCGGTTTTATCCGCGCTTCTCGCCCATTTTCTTTGCGATTATTGAGACTATTATGAGCTGGTATGCGTGGTATAGCATTGTCGGCAGCAGCACCACCCCGATTATCGCGGGGTTTGAAAAGAGCACCTTGCTCATCACCGAGCCGTGCACGAGAGATTTTTTCGAGCCGCAGAACAGCGCGGTGATGGCGTCTTCGCGGTTGAATTTCATGGCGCGGCAGGCGCACCATATTATTCCGTAGGCAACGAAGAACAGGGCGATCATAGCCGCGGACAACTCGATTATTTCGGCGGCGGAGAATCCCTCGAACATCTTTTTGTGGAAGGAGTCGCAGAACGAGGTATAGACAATCAGCAGTATGACCGTCTCGTCGAACATGCGCAGGGCTTTTTTGTATTTTTCCGCGAACCGGCCGAATTTTGGGTTGAGCAGCCCGCCCGCCACGACGGGGAGGAGAACCTGCACGACGAGCTTCAAAATCACGTCCCCGAGGTTGTGGGCGCCGTCAATGTTTTCGAGGAAAAGCCCCATCCAGAGCGGCGTGACGAATACCCCTATAAGGCTGGAGACGCTCGCGTTGAAAATAGCGGCGGCCATGTTGCCGCCCGCTATCGAGACCATCACGACCGACGACGAGACGGTTGAGGGCAGGGTTGCCAGAAAAAAGGCGCCCATCCACAGATAGTAGCCGTTGCCCTTCGCGCCGAACGCGCCGCCGGCCCACATCGCGGCGAGCATTATCAGCGGAAACAGCAGGAATGTCGAGGCGTGGACGAGAATGTGCAGGCGCACGTTTACGAGTCCCGCTTTGAGTTTTTCGCGGTTGAGCCGCATTCCGTAAAAGAAGAATATGAAGGATACTCCCCAGTTTGCGATGTCGCCGAGCGACACTCCGGCTTCGCGCTCCATTCCCAGCGGGGGATATATGTACGCGAGGAGAATCGAGGCGAACAGCATTATTATGAAGGGCTCGAGCCCTATTTTTTTCAGAAAATTCATGCGCTATCCCTCCGGCTATTTTGCGTCGGCGTCCGCGCGTTCCGGCGCGGGCCGCTCCGCGGCGGGCGCC